>JAZRVS010000056.1:0-13623 GCA_045599365.1 Bacteroidales bacterium | reverse complement strand
GTAGATTTAATTGTTTTGCAATAGTCAAAAAAAATGGTTGCATAAATCCGTTTTATGTACAATAGGTCAGATATTTCTAAGTCTGGGTAACATATTGGGAATGTGTAATTTATTTTAATGCTAAATAGTTCTTTATAGTTCGGAATTGCTTCATCAATGCCACGTGGTGCGTTGATTTGTCTGCTGAAATTCATAATAGTATCTTGATTCCATTCTATTCCTCCGTAGAGGTGAAAATTGTGGCTACGAGCAATTCCTGGTAAATATAGGTATGCTTCTGCGAAGGCACAATCGCTGTATGTATTTGTTGTGTTGAAGGGAGAATATTCGTAACCAGCAAATAATTTTTGTCCGAATCGTGTGTATAAATTTTGTCGCGATTTTGCGAACATATTTGTTGCGCTGAGTGTTATACCTGCGTATGCAATATCTATATTTTTACGATAATATTGCTCTTCTTTGGGTGTTGAGACGTGCGAAAGTGAGTAGTCTTTATAGTGTAATTCAATTGAGGGAACAAATTGTCGAGTAAATGATTTTGATCGAAAAATGAGAGGAATATACATTCTTCCAAATATTTCATTAGTTCTATATGTCGCTGTAACATATTGATTTTTCAATAACCTTGAGTTGTTTTTTATATTTATTATTCCGTAATCATATTCAATGTCAAAAACTGGATATAAACCGTTATAAGTAATTTTCCCAAAAGCTTTTTTTTCATCTCTAAAATTGTCTGTGTAACCAATTGCAGTTACGGTTGTACCTAATCTGTTTTGAGAAAGAATTTGAACCCCGAATCCAATGTCATCAACATTACTATTGTTGTAATTTAAATAAAATGGAGACCAACTATGAATATTGAATGCGTGAAGCAATTTTGAGTATTTTTTTGAAGTATAATTGGTGTCAATACTTGTTGGAAAATCTTTTACTCCTCCTTCCATATTAGACATCATTTGCGCTAAATTAAAATTGTCTTTTTTTACAACAGAAATACTATGCCAATCTTCTGGTTTTAGTTTCATTTTTGCCAAAATATATCCATCGGAGGTGTAATGAGAATAAATGAGGCAACTGTCTGATACGGATGGAAATCCACAACCGAAATCACTAACGGTAATACGATATTTTTCTTTTGATTTTCTGCGTAGTGCATATACATTATCTACGCCAGAATATGACGAAACATACAAAACATATTCTTTCCAATATAATGGATTTGTCATATCATCGTTTGAGTAGGGTAGTAGTTCTAAAAAGGAATTGCTTTGAACGTCATATTCCATCAATCGTTTCCCTTTAGAATTGAGCCCAATAAAAACAATTTTAGACCCAGTTTCATCCCACGATGGTTGAATGATAAAATCGTTATTTATAGAAGGTATTTTTTTTATAATTGCTTTGTTATTTTTGTCATATATTGTTAGAAAATAGTTGTTCTTTTCGTCAACTTCAGAGCAGACAATTCGTTCATCGGAGGGTGAAATTGCTGGAGAAAATACATGTTGATTGGTTCTAATGCGTTTCGTTTTCTTTTTTTCTATATCGTACCAATATATGTAAGAACTTTGTTTTAATTCCCAGCGAATATCGTACTTCGTTTCCTGCCATACGAGCGTTTTTTTATTAGATTGAATGCGCTCGTTTGTCGGTAAAAATGCTGAGTTTGCTATTGTTTTTTTCTTGTCATTTTTCAAGGTAATGATTTTTGAGGTTTTGTCAACTCCTAATTGTTGTACGAAGTAGGTTGAGTCATTTATTTGAACCCCATTTACATAGTTTGTATATTTTTTTTCTGGTTTTATTATGGTGTCAAAGTGAGTTTGAATTTCTCTATCGTGTTGCAATTTCCATTCGTTGCTTTGTAGTTCTAATACTGATTTGTACCAATCTCGTCGATTCATTCCTGTTCGTTCTTTTATGACGTGGTTGAGAGGACGAATACTAAAAGGATATTTTGCAATTCTGTCGAATATGTCTGCTTCTAATTGTTGCCCATATATTTTTTTTGAATTTGATAGTAAAACATAGCCGAGAGTGTATTCATTGGCAACATTATCTTTGTAGGAACCAAAATAGGCTTTACTATAAGAATAAATACCTTTTTCGTATGTTTGCGCGCGAAGTTCTTTAAAGAAATTTGCCGAACGACCTCGTCCAAAATTCGTAAGTGCGGTTTCAGAACAGACTGCATCACCTTCAAATAGCCACTTGGGTGTATAAATGCCCGAAATAGCACCAAATGCTTGCTCTCCCAATATATACGAAAGAATTTTTGTTGTACCTTGATTGAATTTATTCATTTGAACAACGTGACGGTATTCATGGATGGCAAGATTGTTGAACCATTCCAATGCGCTTTGGTCTTGACTTGGAATGGTGAATAAATCCATTTGAAGTGGACAGCACGCTACAATTCCATTACTGATGTTTGATTGATTGTGAAGAATTATGGATGATTTTTTTACCGAACCATTGAGCCCTTTTTCGCAGTATTCATCTATAAATTCTAATTTTTGTAAAAATAATTGAGCGACAGAATCGTAATCTTTGGGGAAGATGACTCTAAATTTTTCGGTTTGTATTTGTTTCCACGTTGTTCTTGTCGGTTCTGTTCCCCACGAATAATACTGCCCCAAACATTTGATTGAGAACAAAAAGAGAAGTACAAGGACCGAAAGTCTTAGTTTCATACGGGGAATGTTTGGTTTGAGATATATTTGTTGTGTATCTCAATAATGTCAATTAGTAATGACCAGATGCTTTCACGGTTTTAATGATGACAGAGCCAATTTTATAAGGGTCACCATTAGATGCTGGTCGTCTATCTTCAATTCGACCTTTCCAACCTGATTCAACGGTGCTAACTGGAATTCGTAGAGATGTTCCTCTAGTCCCAACACCCCATGAAAAATCATGTATAGAAGCTGTTTCGTGTCGTCCAGTAAGTCGTTGATCGTTGTATGCACCATACACATCCATGTGTTCTTTTACGTGTTTGCCAAATTCGGCGCAGATTTCATCAAAAACTTTTTTATCTCCGCAGTTTCTCATAACGCTATTGGAGAAATTTGCGTGCATACCCGAACCATTCCAGTCTGCATCTTTTCCCAGAGGCTTTGGGTGAAGTTCTACAAATACATTATATTTTTCACAAATGAGTTCCAAAATGTAGCGAGCAACCCAAATTTCGTCAGCGGCACGTTTTGCTCCTTTTGCAAAGATTTGGTATTCCCATTGCCCACAGGCAACTTCTGCATTAGTTCCTTCTATATTCAAACCAGCTTCTAAGCAAGCATCAAGATGTTCTTCAACGATTTCTCTTCCAAAAGCTATCCTGGCTCCTACGCCACAGTAGTAAGGTCCTTGTGGTCGTGGTTGTGTGCCATCGGCAGGAAATCCTAAAGGAAGATTCGTTTCACAATTTATGAGAAAATATTCTTGTTCATAGCCAAACCAAAAATCATTGTCATCGTCATCTATTGTTGCTCGTGCATTGGTAGAATGTGGACTCCCATCGGCACGAAGTACTTCATTCATGACAATATATCCATTTGTTTGCAATGGATTTTTGCAAATATATACAGGTTTCAATATACATTCTGTTGAAGTCCCTTCTGCTTGTTGGCATGAAGAACCATCAAATGACCACATAGGGCAGTCGCAAAGTTGACCACTAAAATTGTCAACTACACGAACTTTACTGCGTAATTCTTGCGTTGGTTTGCTACCATCTAACCAAACGTAATCCAACTTTGATTTCATATAATAATGTTTTTGTATTACAAAGAAACAAAAATTACTGACTTGCTGTTTATATATTGAAAAAAATAAAAAAGGAAGCCTCGCGACTTCCTTTTTATCTTGTTTTGTGAGATTTTATCTCAAGAATTTTTCGTTAGGATGAGGTATAGCAGAACGTTTTGCATTTCTACCTTTAATTGCCAAGTCATGAATTTCAAAACTCAAGGTAACTTCGTGGGTACCACCAGTTGATAAACCTGCATTTGAAATAGTCATATCATAACTATATAAGAATTGGTACAATTGTTTTTTGTCCTTTGAATATTTAATGTATCCAATTGTTAAGATAAGAGCATCAAAACTTTTTGCCTTAATGCTATTTGCAATATCCTCCAAGGAAGCTTTCTTGTAATATTGCTTACGAGCCCAACAACCGACATACAAAGAAGACATAAATGAAATCTTAGAAGGAATAGTTCCATTAAGACCGAAAGTTAAGGTCTTTGCTCCAGATTCAGAGCCTTTGAACCATTGATTTGCTTCTGCTTGGTTTTCAAATATAAATCCAGGGCAGACTAAGAAATATTTGTTATGGAATCCTTTTCTATTGATACGGAATTGAACGTATCCATGCATTGTAAATTTCATTGGTAGAGGAGCTTCCTCACCATCGTCTAACCAAGACATATCAGGTTGTGATATGTGATGGAATGCAACGCCAAAGATACCCGATGCTAAATATTTCACAGGAGTTTGACGGATGTTAAATTGAACACAAGCACCAGCATTGTAATCAAAAGTTCCTTGATGCGCACGCCCTTCTTCTGGTGGAACGAACTCAGTTTCGTAAATGGCTCCGAAACGAGGGTCCAACTGGTCAGTAAAGGTTAATTTATCATAATCAATGCTTTTGTGGACATATTGTGCACCTGCGCCAATTTGGAACATCAAATCAGGAAGAACACGAATTTGTTTTGCGTAAGCTAAACCACCTTGGAAAGTATTTAAGCAATTCTCTCCTTGTGTATTTCTTGTCAAAAATGCACCAATACCACCTTGTGCAAATTTTACATCATAGTAGTCAAAACAAACACTTTGAGTACCCCATTCTCCAGGAACATTTGTCCACAAATGACGATCCGTAATTGTGCCTCGCAAGCCAGGATTGATACCAGTCATTGCTGGGTTGTAATATGTCTCCTTTAAGTAGAATTGAGAATAGTTTGGATCTTGTGCTAATAGCGAATTCGCAAATAGCAAAGATGAAACTAATGCAATAATCGAAATGGAAATTTTTCTCATTGTTTTCTATCTTATCGTTTCTAAACTAGTTCTTTTTTTTGTTCTGCCAAAATTAGAGAATAGGCAGTTGTGCAAATATACGTAAAAAAATAAACAATGATTGAAAACCTTAAATTTTTTTCGTTTTTAGTGAAAAATTCTTGCAGTTAGGTGTAAAACGTACACTACATTCCTTTGAAAATGAGATTGTTGGAAGTCTGTGTTAATTTATGCTAAAAAGTAGTTTTTTTTGCTATTTTATAATGTGTATGATTTTTATATCTTTGTAGTGTTAATTTGGCGTAGTTTTGAATTTTTGTATGTGGCGACTTTAGTAATGTCGTTTTATGTACAAGAAATAGTGAGTATATGAAGAAATATATATTGAAAAGTTTTTTGCTGTTGCTGATTCTTGTGCAATCATTGGGGCTGTATTCTCAAACAGCAACATACGATCCATCGGTCTTTATAGATATTGACATAAATACGGGTAATCCAACGTATCCGTTTCCTCAATTTTTAGAGTATCCTGGAGGAGGAAAGTCATTGGCAAAATATAATGCTGAAGGTGTTACGCACGCCGATATGGAAAAAACATTGCGAGAGGCATACGAGATTATGATGCACCGTTGTCGCTATGAAGGTACATATTGTGGCGTAAAATATATTTCTTTCAACCGAGATGACGTACCAGGTAACTATGGTACTTTTGTTTCGGAAGGTGATGGTTATGCTCTTTTGGCAGCCGCAATTTTTGCTGACCAAAAAACATTCAATGGTTTGTATATGTGGATTCACGATATTCGTTTCGCTGGGGTAGAACGATTTCGTGATGGTCGTTCACGCGGAACAACAGCAAACGATTACGCTGGACCATATCTTGCAGCGTGGAAGGATAAGACATTTGATGCTGCATACGGTTCCGATAGTCACTCTGCAACCGATGGCGATGTTGATATTGCTATGGCCATGCTGATTGCCTACAAACAATGGGGCGAGTGGATGATGCAAGATGGAACAGTAGTAAAAGATTCTCGAGGAAATCCTATTTCGCTTAAGTACGAAACACAACGTGTTGTTGGTGCTTTGGTGGATACTTTAGGGCAATGGGACAAAGGAAGCGGAGCTCTTACAGGAGAACTTTGTGGTGTTGTTGGTATTGATGGTTATGAAAAACGTGGTAATTCTTGGGGAGAATTAACTCGTTGGCGTTTTACTCCCGAGGCAAATGCTATGTATCCAGGTGTAAATGGTCCATACAATGGTGGTCCAAACCTTTATAGTATTTATGGTGGAAACTATATCGACTACGATGCTCCTTCATATTTCGAAGAGTTTTGGCGCTGGTTGAAAAATGGTGATGGGGTTGACGAAAAAAACGAAAAACTGGCTCCTTGGGAAATCCATCAGTTCAAACGAGCAGCGGCTTCGGGGAACTGGCTGAATCAACAGGCTTACAATCAGGGATACAACGCATCTATTGGTCAGGTAATGATGAACACGGATGGTAGTCCAACATTTTCTATTTATGTAGATGGTGAAGATTTTCGTTATTGCTGGCGACACGTGTTGGATTATTTGTGGCATGGTGATGCCGATTACGATTGGGATCCAAAAACGCACCAAGTTATTGAAGGTAAAACGAATAATTCAGAACGATTGATGGGTATCCGTCACGCTCAATTATTGGAAAATCCATCAAATTCAGGAACACAATTATGTTCAAAAATGGGTGCAAGTCCAGACCCCGGACAACCATTGTGGTTTGGCGTGTCTCAAATACCACAACAATGGCGTTTGGATGGAGGTATTACATCGGCATATCATACAAATTATTCTGTTGGTGCTGGTGCAACCGCAGCTGTTGCATCGGAAAACTTATCTTTGATTGCCGATATTTATCGTCAATGTGAAATAATGTGGGATGGTAATAATACGGCAGCAAAACTTGACCCTGAAGAAAGATATATTGGAAGTACTCCTAAATATTTCCATGGTTGGTTCCGTACACTTGGTATGCTGGTCTGCTCTGGAAATTTACGTGCGCCAGAAGAAATGAAGCCAACTGCCAACATGAAAGTGTATATGTCGGTTGACAAAACATACGCATACGAAGGAGACAAGGTTGGATATACGGTACAATACCGAAATTATGGTTCTTTGGATGCAAAAGATGTAAAAATTCAAACTCCTTTGGACGAGGATTATACGTTTGTAAGTGCTTCTAATGGTGGTGTTTACGATGCAACAACGCATACAATCACATGGAATATAGGAACCGTGAAAGGGTTCAAAACAGGTGGTTTGGCTGCGACCCAAGATTCAGTTTCTTTTACGGTAAAAATTACTAGTTTGGCGAATAATCGTGTATGTGAGACAAGTACTATCACTGGTAGCAATTTTGATGAATGGGTAAGCAACGAATATCCAAATCATGCTACGTACACAATGGAAAGAAACTGCGTTGATGTGCTTGCAAATCGTAGTTTGGTGCTTGAAAAAACTGCAAATAGAAAGGAACTTAATCCCAATGATAAAGTTACGTTCACTGTTAATTTTGAAAATGTTTCTTCCGATGATGCGTGGATGAATGGTGGTCGCGACAACGTTCGTATTTCGTATGGAAACTATTACATGAAAGGAAATGCTTATCAATTCTATCATTTGTATCGTTTTTGGAATGATTCGTACGAAGCGTATATCAATATGAACAATTACCGTGTATCATATTTTATGTATGATGCAGCTGCACAAGGATTGTACAATGCGGCAACCAATCCAACAGGATGGACATTCGTGGTTGATAATCAAAATGACTTGGATAAATATGGTTACAATCCAGCAAGTGGACCAATTACGTTTGCCTACCAGAAAATACCTCAAGGCGAAGACGAGTATGGAAAATGGAATCAACGATTGATGATTCGTTTTGCTGACGTCTTGATGGCTCCGTCAACTCATGTGTACGACAAATTGGATTCTCAATATTTGCTACATAAAGGTGTTTGGGGTCCTGGGTTCATTCGTGCGCGTTTGGCAGCAAATCCAGCGTCAGATTTAACTACACCTGTGCAAGATGACTGGTCCTTCTCTACGGATATTACAGCAGGAACAATTGATGGACAAGGTGAAACATTTACGTTGATTACTCCTTGTTGGGCAAATTATGACAATCTTGGATATGAGATAGACAATTATTCTCGCCATACATGTAGTTCTCCTATATCAAAATTGAAAAATTTTGACCGAGTTTTGGTTGAGGAATTTGATGGCTACACATGGCGTCGTATTCAGGGTCGTGGACCTCTTCCTGGTAAAGAAGCCTACAATGTGACTATAGTAGATACCATTCCAAAGGAACTAACTTTTGATGCTTTTGTTACGAAAAAGGCTCTTGGCATTGAAGCAACTTATACTGCTGCTCCTGCTGGTGCTGATTATACAGGAATTGTAAAATGGACAATCCCTGAAATGCTCGTTGGGGAAAGTGGCAAATTGGTATATACTTGTATAGCAAAGGATTTAGGTTGTCCTGATGTGGAAGATACATATTATATAAATGCAGCATGGATTTATTCCGACACAGATTCTCCAGATTCTTCGTCGGTAGAATTGATGACTTCTTGCACGGAATTGCCTCCATATATAGAACCTCAAAATTCCCTCTTCAAAACTGCATCGACGGAAACTGCAACTGTTGGAGACGTGATTAGTTACGAAGTAAAATACATCAATAAAAATGGAACAATTGTAGATGAAAATTGTTCTTCAACAACAAATTGGATGAAGTTAGGCAATAAGTCTATGCCAACATCTTCGGGGAGTACATTGCCATTAAATACAAATGGGTCGGGTGCATATTTCTTTGGACCAAAATATTCGTATGGTAAGAATGGAGACATTTACTTAACATTCAGCGGATGTAATTCATCAACGCAAGAATTGTATTTCGTTGCTCGTTATGTGAGTGGAACACCTGGAGCATCCGATTTCAAAGGTATAGCTATGAAATTGTTTATCAATAAAGATGGACAACATAATTTTGGTTACGAATTATATAGCAATGGAACATTAGTTCAAAAAGAAGGTTCTTCATGGGCTGATGCTATGCATTTTGCTGGAAGTAGTACAAATCCTGTATTCAAATTCGTATTGAATGAAGATCATCTATATTTGTACATAAATGATGAAGAGAATGAGTGGACCAGTGTTGTGAAAGACTGGAAAGGCTTGACAACTGCGCCAGGATATTGTGGATTATACGTTAATAGTAATGGTAATGGACAAACTGCTATAGATAATTTCCGTACAGAACTGGACTATGCATTTGATGTTACGTTATCAGATGAATTACCAAATGAATTATCGGATATTACAAATATTTCAAGTGGAGGAACGTATAGCGCAGGTACGAATAAAATTACGTGGTCAACAGTTGCTGGTCCATTAGAACCAGATGCTGAAATAGCGTATACGTTTGATGCGACAGTTCACGAATGTAATACATACATAAACAATTATGGTGTAGCAAAAGTATATGGACAAGAAGATTTAAAAGTCGTAAATTCCGTTAAATGTGGAACCACACTATGTCCAGATCCACCAACAGCATTGCCAATTTCTGGTTGTGTGAACGAGGAAATTACGTTGTTGGCAGAAAAAACTGGTTCTAACACATTGGTTTGGTATGATTCGGACAAAACGACAAAGTTAACGTCAAACAAAATAACAAAGGCAAGTGCTGGTACATATACATATTATGTATCCCAAAAAGGTTCGTGCGAAAGTGAAAAGACAAAAGTCGAAGTAACTGTGTATGAAACGGAAGCCCCTACAGTATCAGATTTATCATATTGTAAAAATCAAAGTGGAGTATCGGCATTGTCGGTAGAAGGAGCAAATATTACTTGGTATAACGATTCTAAGGTTGAATTGACTTCTGCTCCAACGCCAGATGTAACAACCGAAGCAACTACAATATATTATGTTACTGATACAGACAATGGTTGCGAAAGTGATTATGCAAAAATAGACGTAACGGTAGGCGCTTTATCCAAACCAATAGTAGATGAAAGTGTTTCGTATTGTCAAAATGAAACAGCAACAGCGTTGACAGCAACAGCAACTGAAACACTAAAATGGTATGATTCTAAGACATCTACAACAGCTGTTGAAACAATAACACCATCAACAACAATTGCTGGAACTACATATTATTATGTATCACAAGCAACTGACGATTGTGAAAGTGAACGTGCTGAAATAGCCGTAATAGTCAAGGAAATACCTACATCTACAATCAACGCTTCTGAAAATGGATATTGTGGTGATGTTTCTACAGTAAAATTATCTATAGAATCGGATATTGATCTTACAAAAGCGACATACGCGTGGAAAAACGGAACTGACGATGCGGGTACAACGTCATCAATCGTAAATGCAGAAGCTGGCGAATATACTTGCACTATCACACTTGATGGATGCGAGTTCACAACAGAAGCAAAGACAATTGTAAAGAGCGAAAATCCAACCTACACAATTAGTGGCGGTGGTAGTTACTGTCCAGAATCAACGTCTAAAACACCTATAACAATCACATTTACAAGTGGTACCGCTCCGTTTACATTTACAGAGGCTGTAACAGGAGAAGGTTCTTCTGATGAAAATACATTTGTAATAGAAAATCCTAAAGGTGGTGTTTATAAATTAACTGAATTGACTGATGCCGGAGGCTGTAGTATGACTGCAACTGCCCCAAGTGTTGAGGTACTTGATTTGGAAACTCCAGAATTATCTATAGGTACCATAAATGGCGTTTGCGCTGGAGAAGAAACGATAGATATTAGCACGTATGTTACTGCTGATGCTGGAACTGTTACCTATTCAACTGACAAAGGTTCCATAACTACAAGTGGTGTCCTTAGTGATTTAACGACAGCAGGAGATTATACTGTTTCGGTGCAGATCGCAGGAACAGTAGAACCTTATTGTACCAATACAAAAACAACCGTTGTTACAGTTTATGCTAATCCAACTGTTTCTCTTGAGGACAATTACGATGTTTGTTCTGGAAATGATTTGGAACTAAAACCAACAGTAGAAGGAAGTACATCATATAATTCACTTTGGACTGGAGAAGGTTTGAATAGCACGAGTTTGAATGAACCAACATTTTCAAAATCGGTAACCGTAAACACAACATACGATTTGTCACTTGTCGTTACCGACAAAACAACTTCTTGTGTCGGCTCAACAACAACAAAAGTTAATGTCTATCCAAATCCTTTTGTTTCCTTATCTGCTGGCAAAACAGAATTTTGTTCTTCTGAAACAATTCCAGAAACAATATCTGTTTCAATAGAGCCGAGTTCCATTACTTCTGGTGATTTCACATGGACACAAGTTGACGAAAATCCAACAATAAACGAAGCGACTTTCACAGCAAGCGACAACGTACCAAACGACTATGAAGTTTCTTACAAAATAACGACAACTAATGGCTGTGAATCCAATACTGCCACTCTCGCAATCAAGGTTTTTGCTTTACCAGAAATCTCTATCGCTCCTAATAAAACTGACGTTTGTTCAAGTGGAAATAATAGTGGCGATATAGAAATAATTCCATCAAAGAGTACAGGTACGTTTACCTATTCTGCTAATAACGGAGGTACAATCTCTGAGTCTGGTATTTTTGCAGGAAACAACCTTGCGGGAAATTACACTATCACATTGGATTATGAAGATGAAAATAATTGTAAAAATACTGCAACAACAACGGTTACGATTCACGAACTCCCTACTGTAAAATTTTCTGAATCTAACGTAAAAGAAATATGCTACAACGCCTCTGAAATAACATTAGCCGTTGAACCAGAAACAACAAGTGCGAAATCATTCAGTTTTGTTGGAACGACCGACGCTTCTTCTGCTGTATTCAATCCTGCCGTTTCATCTAATGGGACAAATACGATTACATACACCTATATGGACGAAAATGATTGTCAAAGCTCAGCAACATTCGACATCAATGTTATAAAAGTTGACGCACCAAGCATAGATGCTCCTAATCCAAAAACAGTTACTATTGACGACGATGGCGTTCTACTTGATGTAACAACAATGACCGCAACTCCATCTGTAGCAACAGATATCATTGTTTGGCAAACCGAAGACAGAAGTAAACTACAAGAAGGGACATCTTACACAAGTTCTGCTAACACAGAAGGTGAATATAAATTTTTTGCAAAAGAATATCGTACAATTAATGGTCAAGCATGCTACAGCGATAGTACGTTGGCAACATTGATACTATCAAACTGTACGGCAAAATCGCCTATTATTGAAAATCAGAAATTATGTGTCAATGATGATGGTGCAGTAACACTCACAGCACGAAATGCTGGTTCTGCAGAAAACAAAAAATTGTCGTGGTTTAGCGATAAAGAATTGACTACAAACTTAATTGACGATTCTGACACATATTCAACAACTGTCGCAACAACTGAGGCAACCGTCTTTACATATTATGTTGCTGAATACGATGAGAACAAAGATTGTTGGTCGGTTCCAACTCCTATCACAGTATCTGTCAAGGATTTACCTACCATTGAAATAGCGTCAATAGACTACATTTGTTACTCTGCAAATAGTTTTACCGCAACAGGTTCAATCAACGGAATCGCTTCCAATTTGGGAGAATGGTCTGCAGAAGACGACTTGTTTACAGTTGACTCACATTCTGGTAACATTGACGTAACTTCAGCAGGTAAAAAAGATGGAACATATACATTATTATATAGTTACACCGACGAAAACGGATGTTCAAATTCAACCGAAGAGGAATTTTCTATTGAATATCCTGAAATTCCAAGTTCTGATGGTTATCTTGGAATTGTGTCTAAACCAATAGAGGTTGAGCTTACAGTAAATAGCTCTTCTCTTGAAACAGGGTACGAATCTATCAAATGGTACACTAACACATCATCTGTTTCACCTTCGTATGTTGGAGAAACTTGGAAAACTGGAGATGATCCAACAACAGAACATATTGCAAAATACTATTTGACGCAAACTATTCACGGTTGTGAAAGTGAAAAGGGCGAAGCTCTTGTTCAAATCGTAAGTTGTCCATTTGAGCAACCGATTGTTACATCCGTTACGGCTTGTAAAAACGATGTTTCGTTAGACAATTTGCAGGCAAGTCTTCCAGCATCGACAACTGTTGCAGCAGATAAATGGATATGGTATGATGCGAACAAACAAGAATTATCAGGAACGACCAATACGTATGCATCAGGTGTTTCCACAGCAATAGCTGATGTTACCAAATTCTACGTCGGATATCTTGCTACCGAACCTACAACTGGAGAACAATGTCCAAGTCCGTTGACCGAAGTTACCGTTACAATCAATGAGTTACCAAATATTTCATTGAACACGAATAATAAATCTATCGTATGTTACGATGAAGGAAATATTGCATATCAAGCTACCTCTAAAGGCGGTTCCTGGATGCTTGATGACAAGAAACACAATGGATTCAGCGGAGATGGTATCTTCGCACCTAATTTCTTTGGAGAAGTTACAAGCAAGCAC
>JAZRVS010000055.1:0-17514 GCA_045599365.1 Bacteroidales bacterium | reverse complement strand
GTCGTGAATAACGGCAACCTTAATTTCTTTTTCGTTTGGATATGCTTTCTTAATGTAGTTTGCAAATCCTTGTGTTGCCATACCAACAGTGTAGATGTTCATTTTGTTGGTTCCAACACCGATAACACCACGCAAACCACCTGTTCCGAATTCTAGATTTTGATAGAAAGCATTCTCTAATTCAGGGTCGTTGTTGTCGATTAAATACTGGATTTCTTTCTTAGTTTTTTCGTCGTAATTGCCAGCAAGCCATTGCTGTGCCTTGTTTAGTATTTCTTGATCCATTGTTAATTTAAGTTTCTAAAAATTACGTTTCCAAAGGTAAAAATTATTCTTAATTAGATTACGACTATTTGTAATAATTGACTAACACTATTTCAACAATTTATTTAGTTTTCAGTGGGAAGGATGTTAAGAAAATATCATATCCATTGATTTATAAAAAAATATAGAAACAACTTTTTCTTTACCCAATTTGGGTTTGAAATGTTTCAAGTAATAAGAATTTTACTATATAATGGAAAAATATTATAATAATTTTCCTTTATAACGTAAAAATCTTGTACATTTGACTGATTTGAAATAGTGGTAATATGATAGAACGAGAACTTAAAAAATTGATAAATAATCGTTTATGTAGAACAAACAAGACGATTGTTGTTATTGGACCTCGTCAAGTGGGTAAAACAACATTGCTTAATATGTTGTCTGCGGAGTCTGACAAACGAGTGTTGTTGTGGAATTGTGACGAGCCAGATGTGAGAAAAAAACTTTCGGAACCTACTTCTACGCAGTTGAAAACAGAAACGGACGGTTATGATTTTATAATGATTGACGAGGCTCAGCGTGTGCAGAATATAGGTTTGACAATCAAACTTTTAATAGACAATTTCAAGGAAAAACAAATTATAGTAACTGGTTCCTCTGCTTTGGAACTTTCTAATGCCGTGACAGAACCGCTTACGGGACGTAAATATGAATATACGATGTTTCCACTTTCTGTAGGAGAACTTATTAATCATAATGGTTGGCAGGATGAACGGCGGTTGTTGGAACATCGGCTTATTTATGGTACATATCCCGATGTGGTTAATTCGTCAGGCGAAGAAAGAGAAACTTTAATGAATCTTGCTAGTAGTTATCTTTACAAAGACATATTTGCATTTCAAGATGTTCGTAAACCTGAGATTATTGAGCAATTGTTGCAAGCATTGGCTTTGCAGATAGGAGGCGAGGTGTCTTTTAACGAATTGGGAGGTTTGTTGGGATTAAATTCTCAAACAGTTCAGCGATATATTGATTTGTTGGAAAAATCATTTGTGATATTTCATCTCCGATCTTTTAGTCGTAATGTACGTAATGAACTAAAAAAAAGCAGAAAGATTTATTTTTTGGATAATGGGGTGAGAAATGCCTTAATCGGTGATTTTAAACCATTGGCAATTCGCTCAGATGCTGGTGCACTTTGGGAGAATTTTTTGGTAAGTGAACGATTGAAATGCAATGCGTATAGTCAGTTTTACGGGAAAAGTTATTTCTGGCGGACACAGCAACAGCAAGAAATTGATTATTTAGAAGAGATAGACGGTGTACTTCATACGTATGAATTCAAATGGAATGTGAATAAGCATCCTCGTATAACAGAAACATTTGCAAATAATTATCCTGATTATACATATTTGGTTGTTAATCCCGATAATTATCGTGATTTTGTAACTGGGAAATTGTAGTATTTCAACCTTTATGAAACAAAATAATTATGAAAAAACTTTTATCCATAGTATCATTTCTCCTTCTTGCTTTTGCAGGATATTCTCAATCTGTGCAAATACAAGATGGAGCAATTCTCGCCGCATTTTCGGTAAGTGATTCAACGAAAGTATATTTTTCACAAGGCAATTTGCAATACCAAGCAAGCACAAGTACTTGGCGTTTTGCTGAACACCAATATGATACAATCGGTGCTGACAATAAAAATATATCTAAAAAATATGATGGTTGGATAGATTTGTTTGGTTGGGGAACAAGTGGATTCAAATCAAAATATCCGTATATGACAACTACAAATCATATAGAATATGGTGTCGTTCGTAACAAATATGCGGACATAACGGACACGAAGTATGATTGGGGAGTGTATAATAAAATTTCCAATGGAGGAAAATCTAAACAATGGAGAACGTTGACGGATGAAGAATGGTTTTATGTGATATTTAAAAGAAACAATGCATTGGAATTAAAAGGCTCCGCAACAATTAATGGCATTGCTGGTATGATATTGTTACCAGACAACTGGACAACGCCAGATGGCATTACATTCAATAGTGGAATGAATGGTTTTTCTGACAATATGTATTCAATAAGCGAGTGGAGTAAGATGGAAGCAAATGGTGCAGTGTTTCTTCCTGCTGCAGGGCAACGTTCTGGTACGAATATAGAAGGTGTAGGTGTTTTTGCATATTATTGGTCTTCGGTTGCCGATCATAGAAATTTAGCAAATAACAATTTCTATGCAATTTGTATTCATTTTAAAAACGACTATGTGGGCAAATGTTATGGACGCTATCGTAGTAATGGGCAATCTGTACGTTTGGTGCGTGAAGAATAAATGTGATTATTTCCTCAAATCTTCCGCTTCTTCGTCCAAATGGTTTTCCCACAAATAATGTCGTGTTTCCTTTACAATTACACCAGATAGTAGTAGTAGAGAAATAAGGTTCGGGATTGCCATCAAACCATTCATTATGTCTGCTAAATTCCAAACTGTTGAAAAATTCATGCAACTTCCTACAATTACGCCTATAATCCACAGTGAACGATATATTTGTATGAAAATTTTTCCTCCAAATAAATATTCAATTGCTTTCTCTCCACAGTATGTCCAGCCCAAAATGGTTGAGAATGCAAATGTTATGATTCCAATTGAAAGAAGTGGAGTTCCTATGTATGGTATTTTACCAAAAGCCAAGTGAGTGAGAATGCCAGATGAAGAAATATCTATATTGTCAAAAGCAAGAATACTTGAAACAATAACTAATCCCGTTAGAGTGCAAATTACAACACTATCCCAAAATACTCCAGAAGAAAGAACTAGTGCTTGTCTAACGGGATTTTTTGTCTTTGCTGCTGCTGCAATAATTGGCGATGAACCTAAACCAGCTTCGTTGGAAAATAGACCTCTTGCTAACCCATAACGCATACTTGTCATAATTGCAGTTCCAACAACACCGCCAATGCTTGCTTTCAATGAAAATGCATCGCTCACAATTAAGTAGATGGCTGACCACAAAAAGTTATGATTCATATATAAAATAAAAACACACCCCAAAATATAGATTATTGCCATGAATGGAACTAAACTACTACATACTTTTGAAATTTTTTTGACACCACCAACTACCACCAAACCAACAATTAGTGCCATTGTAATACCAATGATGAATCTACTCATTGTCTCATTTTCTAATGGACAGAAAGGAACGAGAATGTCGCTGATTGCTTTTGCTTGAACTATGTTTCCAATTCCAAAAGCAGCACAAGCTGTGAATATGGCAAATAGTATAGCAAGCCATTTCATATTTAACCCTCGCTCTAAAGCGTACATTGGTCCCCCAACAATTTCTCCATTTTTGTTTTTGGTTCGATATTTTACAGCTAACAAACCTTCTCCATATTTAGTTGCAATTCCCAAAAGACCAGTCATCAAGCACCAAAAAACAGCACCTGGACCGCCAAGAGAAACAGCAGTCGCAACACCAATAATGTTTCCTGTTCCTATTGATGCCGCCAACGAAGTCGCTAACGCTCCAAATTGACTCATTTCGCCAGCACAACCTTGGTCAGGTTTGAAACTCAATTTGATGGCGGTAAATATTTTTCTTTGGGGAAATTTTAGCCGAATTGTTAAGAATATATGTGTGCCAATAAGAAGGATAATCATTGGCCATCCCCAAACAATACTATTTATCTCATTAATAATATCGGCAAATGTCATTGACTATTTAATTGAGTTTAGGTAATTCTGCTATTAATTTTTGTAAATAGGGTATGTCTATTATTGATGCAATTATTGGTGTGTGTTGCGTCAAATTAGCAAGTGCTTGGGGAATACTTAGAATAAAATGTTCTTTTCTTTGTATTATTCCCCTGAAACCGTATGCACCAAGTGTTTGTAGAATTCTAATGAAAACAAGTCCTTGAAATTGTTGAATGAATTTCTCTTTGTCAATTTTTACTTCTTTTTGTACGTTTTCAATATAAAAATCAAGTAATTCTTTTCGCATATTTTCAGAAAGATTTGCTTTTGCTTGATAGAGTAGAGACACAACATCATATTGCAATGGACCTTTCATGCCTCCTTGAAAATCAATGTAGCCTAATTTGTTGTTTTTCAATAAAATATTCCTTGATTGAAAATCGCGATACATAAAATAATTTCGTGGCGCTGATTCTAAGAAATCAAGAAGTTTACAAAAATCAACTTCCAGTTTTTGTTCGTTGAATTCCAAACCACTAATTTTCAAGTAGTAATATTTGAAATAATACAAATCCCACTGCATTGCTGTCCTATCAAATTCTTGACGAACAAAACATTTTGAAAAATCAATGTTTTTTCCACCATTTAGTTGTATTTGTATTAAGTCCAAAAGAATTCGTTTGTACAATGAAATAATTTCATTATCAGCAAGATTTTCTTTTGCGTGAAGCACATCAATTTCACCTAAATCACTAATAAAATACAACTCGTGTGTTGAATCAATTGCAATAACTTGAGGTACGTTTATGTTTGATTCTATAAACTTGGAACTGAAGTATATGAATGTTTCATTTTCTTCAATGTTTGTTCCAAAGCACGCAAGAATAGTATCTGGTAATTCAGAAAAAATACGATAATACCGCCGAGAGGAACCCGCTCCTGGAAGCAAGTCTATTTTCGTTATTTTTTTGTTGTATTTTGATTTGAAAAGTGCAACAATTCTTTCCTCAAAAATATCCATATTAATTGGTAAAACATTTAAGGTCTTTTACGTAAAAAGTCCATTCTGGGGTCATTATTTTTGTCGATTCGCTACTGTCGTAAGACAGTGTAAACCACGGACTTCCATCTATATCGTTTCTCAAAATTTCTAATTCTTGTGCTGGCGTATTTCCTTGCGCCAACATTATTTTAAGCATTTTATCTTCATCGTTGCGTAAGACATCTATCACAATAACAGCATGACCAGGTTGTCCATTTTGAATGAAAACATCGCCAGCTTTGATGTCTGTTATAGGAATTTTAGTCATTTCTCGAGAAAGCGATGCTAATGTTGTGTTAGTATAGAGAACGTCTAAATAGTTTTTGAAAGTTGTTTTACTATAATCTTGTTCTGTAGATTGAATCCAACCATTTTTTGTGTCATTTATTCTAAATCCAGCTGCCCATTTAGCATACGAAAAAACAAATCCATTAGTAAAATTGAAATGAATACGACCATATAGTCTTGAACTATATAGATATTCAGCTCTCAATCGCATAATGATTTGGGCGGATTGTTGTTTGTCTGTAATTCTTTTTAAATCTACAACACCAATTTGAACATTGAATTTTTTTTCTAATCCTGTAGCTAAATGCGTTTTTGCACCAACACTTTTGAGCGGTAAATTCAATAAATAATGTTCAAAAGAACCATTGAGTGCTTGCTTGCGATAGTAATTTTCTCCAGCAGCAGTAGTGGAAAATCGAGAAGAAATAGTTGTACCATATTGGTTGATATATTTGAGACTTTGTTCGCTCAATTCTTGTCCTAAAGCAAAACGGATATTGCAAAGAATGCAACACCAAAGTAAAAAAATATATTGCTTTAAATTCATCTCACTAATCACTAATCACTTCCTTTACATCATCTTCTATTGATTGTAATTTTTTTCGACACAATTCAATAAGTTGAGCAGCTTTTTTTATTTGATCTGTTAATTCGTCAATTTTGCATTCGCCTGATTCAATGCGTTTTACAATGGTTTCAACTTCTGCCATCGTTTTGTCGTACGAAAATTCTTCTTTTTTCATCTTGTTGTTAATTTACTCGTTTATGATTTCCAAAATACGAAAATGACAGCCAATATTAAGCAGCCAAATGCAGCAAGATGGTTCCATGCAATTTTTTCGCCCTGAAACAATATATTTGCAATTACGCAAAATACAAGAATTGACAATGCCTCTTGTATAACTTTCAATTGTAAAAGGGAGTAGGGACCACCATTTTCAATAAATCCGATTTTATTGGCAGGAACTTGAAAACAATATTCAACAAAAGCAATTCCCCAACTGAAAAGTATAACTGCGTAAAGTGGCCAATTGGTTGAAATACCCATTTGATTCAGTTTGAGGTGTCCATACCAAGCAAGTGTCATAAACACGTTTGCTAATAGCAATAAAAATATAGGAAGGAAATATGCCATTTTTCTTTTTATAAAAGAGACGCGAAAAGTCGCGTCTCTATTCGTTAATAATCGTATTCGTCGTCATAACCATCATCATCTTCTTCATCTTTTTTAGCCTTTTTCTCTGGCTTGTTTGTGTCTTCTTCAAGGTATTCGTCGTATGATGGTGCATAATCTTCGTACGGACGATTTGCGCGGAAACGTTCTACGTAAGCAGTTTTGTGCATTTCGGTACTAACGCCGTATTTGTAAGGTGTATCCTTTTTACCTACGTTCATAGTACGTTTTGCTTCTTTTATGCTATTGATAGTTTGCATAGTAGCTTTTAGAGGAGTTGCTGTAGATGTTACATAAGACATATCACCGTTGTCATAGTTGAAGAAAATCCACGTCTTTTTGTCTTTGTCTAACTCAAGGTAGATTGTGAGGCGGTCTCCACTATATAGGTTTGCGTATTCGACAAAACCATTTACCATTTTCCCGACATACGTGTTTCCAATGCTAAAAATACCAAGTTGCCCAGATGAACGATAGGCGTGTGCAGCCGAATCCCAAACCATATCAAGTTTTGAGAATGTGATTGCTTTCCCTTCAAGTTCTTTCGGTAATTTCTTGAGCATTCCAGAAATTTGTAATTCCGATAGACATTTGTCGGCTTCGCTATTACCTATACATTCAATGATACCTTTCTTGAATGCTGGGGTAGTTGTCGTAATTGGTTTCAAACTAACTCTATTTAACAATGTGTCGGCAAGTGTTTTTAGAACACCTGCATCAAACATAAATTCAACTGTTGTGAATGTTTCTAAAGTAAGACGACCAGATGTAATGTTGTGTGTTACAGAACCATACGGCTGTACTTTTACTTGACCAAAGTTTAACCCTAAATTCAAAGCACCTTCACCGTATGTGTTGCAATATTCACGATGATACGTTACTAAATTTCCTTGTTTTGTTTCATCAAGAATTTTTTCTTTCGATCCAAGTTTGTAACGACGTGAATTTTTATCGTAGAACAAATAACTATTGTTCATACTCAACATTGGAACATCTTTTTCGTAGTGTTTTTTAGATGTAATTGCGGTATAAACAGCTGTGTAGCGTGAATCAGTATAAATTGATGCACCAACAGCATTTGAATCTACGTCAAACATTTTGTCGCTGATTGGAATAAATATTTCTTCTGGATTGATTTCTCCAGCAAATTTAAACCATGTAGGTGTAATTTTTGCACATTCGTTGGCAATCAACACATTACCATCAAACACTAGATATTGTTTGTCTGATTCCATTCTGTAGTCTCCGTAGTAACTATATACTGACGAAAGTTTGAAATTTTGTTCTTGTTCCAACGTACCAATACCAAATGTATGTCGTACAGAATCAACACGGATTTTGGTGAGTGGCAATGAATGTTTTTGTTTCGTTTCGTCTATAAAGTCATACATACCACGTCCAGCAAAGTTATTTTTCCCTTTGATAAAGAATGTTGCATCATAAACCGTATGGTATTTATCGAAACGGTTGGCAATCAATTTTGCATTGTGGAGTGTATCCATAAATGCTTCTTTGCGAATGGTGATTGTACTATCTTTGTGTGGGATTATTCGCGAGTCGGCAACGTCTATAAATGGAACTTTTTTAGCACCAATAATGTAATTCTTTAAATCGTATGTTGCGTATGGCGATTCAAAGTTTAAAGTATCTTGTTTTGGGTGAGTTGAATAGAAGTGCAAATCGCATTTGCCAGTATTCATGTCTGTTGGGTCTCCAAGTGCGATTTGTTTTGTTTGCATATCCCAAGTGAACTTTGTTAAATAGCAGATATACATATTTTTAGGTAGTTGAACTAACGAAAGTGAATCATTTGAAACGAAATTTGCTTTTTTCGTTGTGAAGTCAATGTTTGCTTTCACGTTTTTCGTCTTAAATGCCATTTCGTCAAGAGCGCCACCTTGTGTTTTTAAGTCAAAATCGGCGGAGTCGGCATTAACAACCTTTTCTTTAAAATCGAATGTATTTGATGTTATTTCAGCTTCGCTAAACGTATATTTTCCCCAACCACCAAGACCTTTCGGTGTGATAACTAAACCACCAACAAGACTTGTTGTATCTCCATACATTTTGAATGCTTTTCCTGTTTCTACAGCCATAAGTTTGTTTTCGTATGGTTCCCAGTGAATGTTAATACCTTCGCCCTTCACGCTTGGGTATTCCGTGCCAGCAGACGCACTCTGTTGTTTTATTGTAAAGTCCGTTGCATAACCATTTGTTGAATCAGGGAAAAATGTAAATCCTTTTGAATCCGAAACTGATTTTGCATTCAAATAGTCTAATGTTCCAATTCCTCGTAATCCTTTGAAACTAAGGTCTATAGTGTCTGTAAATGTTCCTTTGCCCTTGTATGTCTTATATCCATTTTTCCCAGTTACTCTTACGAAACCAAATGAATAATCTGGACGAACTACAATTTTTTCACGTAGGTTATCAAAAATGTCAGCTGAAATTAGTTCTCCTTCAAAGAATAAAGCGTCAGTAGAGAAGTCATTTACACTATCAATAGAGAATGGGTCAACTTTGTAATAGAATTTATTTCTATCGTAAACTCTATTGTAAACAGATGGGTAGTCGTAGTAAACGTATGATGTTTCTTTACTATTAAAAATAGGGTATTGTGGAAAATCTTTAATTGACGACTTATTGTTTGGATCATCAATTAAAATATCACCCGTAACATGTTCAATAGAGTTTTTGATTTGAACAAGTTCTTTCACACCATATTTGTTTGGTTTGAAACTTTTTACTTTGATTCTCAAGGAATCAACATTTTGAAGGTTGATTTTGAAATTTTCATAATTAAAATCAAATCCACGACCATAGAATGTAAACAAACCAGCTTCAATTATACCATCAAATTGGAAATCTCTGTTTTTAGACATTGTTAATTGGCTACCACGAGGGTAGAATACAACATTTTGAGAATCAGATACTTGTATTTTTGATACGCCGACCATGTTTAAGTCTTTGCTTGTCAAGTCAAGTGTCGCATTCGACATTCCTTTCATATCGTGTTCTGATTCAAAACGAATCACATCGTAATCAATTTTTCCAACGCGAGCATCAAGATAATCGTATGTACGTTGTTTTATCGTCAACATATTTGTTTTGGCATCAAACGTAATCATACCACGGAAAGACAAGTCTAAACAAAGATGTATTGCATCTGATTCAGGCATTTTCATGTATGAAGCATATTCACGTACAGTAAATGTTTCTGTTTGTTTTTCTTTGCTAAGACGACGAAGAGCTACAAGTGGATGTATTTGGTTGTACATTCCAATTTCACCATAACGGGCTTCACGGAAATAGTTTGCCGATTCAAAAGATGCTTTGCTAATAGTTGCACCAGCCATACCGCCCATTTCCATTGTTGGATTGTCAATTTGCCATGTAAGTTGTTGAAAATCCATATCTATCATGTGGTAGGAGTCAAAATATGGACTTCGAGACATATTTTCAGTGTCGCCATCACGAATTAAATTTACAGTTCTTGTCGCTACATTATATTTGAAAAGCAATCCAGGATGGTAAATTGAATCTTGTTCAATGTAAATACTAACCGCAGCATTACGGCTACTAATGTTATCTTTTTGGAACGTATAGCCTTGTGCTGATGTTCTGAATATTCTTTTCCCGTTGTTGTATACGTCCAATGTTGCAGGTTGTTCTATAGAACCAGAACCAATAAATTTAGAGCCGTTCATACTAAATCCACCTCGGTAATCAATCCCAGGATAAATATCTTTTATCAAAAATACGTTTTGATATGATTTGAATCGTGGATAAGTCATCTCTCCTGGACTTTTGGCAGCAACTGTTTTATCTTCTAACGACCCAAAAATTCGTTCGCTATAGTACGAGTCGTTGGTAAACCATACAGAGTCTGCTTTGTACGAGTATTTGGTCATATCTATTTGGTAGTTGCTTAATTCTGCAAATACCGATTCTCTATTGAAATTTGAGCGTTCCCACGTTACTTTTCCGCCATCTCCAATCCAAAGATTTTCAAATGGAAGATAATATCCGCTTGCTAAGTCAATTACGAAAGAATTGCCTGCTGATGTACATTGGAGCGTTGTTGGTGGTAATACAACTTTTGCAATGTTGTTTTCAAATTTATATGTGAATGATTTTACTCGAAGTAATTTCCAACTAACAGAAGCCGAAGTGTATAATTCGTGTTCTGAAAGTAGTTGTAAAGCACTTTTACAAAATTTGTCAGCAATGTTTAATGACTTGGATTTCAGTAAGTAACGATATGCGTCATCCCATGCATGATAACTTGCAGTTGGTTGGTCTGTGTTGAAAAATAATTCAACTGTTTGCAAATAGTTGTAGAAATGTGGACTTGGTTTTCCATATTTCTTTAAGAGTGCGTTTGCTGTTTCTACAATTCGACTTTTTTCATCTTGGTCTATTGCTCCCGATTCCCAATACTTTTTGAATTGTTTAAGATATTTCAACAAATCTTGACTTTGCGCTGAATTTGAGAAAAATTGCTCCATTTGTTGGAAAAATAAAGCATCGTTGTCTGCAAATTGCTTGATTTGTTGCGCATTTGACAATACTGTTGCACACAAAAATGTGCATAGAAGAATAAATTTTTTGAAACGTGTTACCATACTATTTTTTTGTAAAAATGATTATAGTCCAATTATTGCTTGATTTTGATTGCTTGTATTCTAACCCGACTGATTGAGCGGATTTTGTAATATCGTCAACATCTTCGCTATAAAATCCACTCATGATTGCAATACCGTCTTTTTTTACGGAATTTGCGAGATATTCCATATTGCTAATTAAGATGTTTTTGTTGATGTTTGCGAGAACAATATCAAAATTTTTATCCTGCAAAATGTCTAATTGAGCTTGTTCTACCGAAAGGTTGGAAATCCGATTTAATTGACAATTGGCAATTGTGTTTGTAATGCAGTTGTCATCGTAGTCAAATGCAAAAACGGACTTTGCTCCACGAATGGATGCAAATATTCCTAAAATACCTGTTCCACAGCCACAATCTGCAATAGTTTTATCGTTACAATCTATAGATAACATTTCTTGTAGTATGAGCGATGTGGTTTCGTGTGTTCCTGAACCAAATGCTAATTGTGGCTTTATAAGAATCTCGTATTGATGTTCGTTTTGGGATTTATATTCTGGCGTTTTAACAAGAATTTTATCACAAATTTCAACAGATTCAAATGTTGATTCCCAAGTTGAATTCCAATCTGCATTTGCTATTGATGAGATTGAAAAATCAATTTTTCCAAAAATAGTTTCGTTTGATGCAAGTGTTTCAGAAAGGGCTTCTTTATCTAAATTTTCCGTCTGAATATATGCTTTGAATTTATTGTCTTCTTCCATAAAACTTTCAAAACCGCATTCGGCTAAAAATGCAGTCAGTAGGTCTTTTGTGACATCAGAAAGACTCGTTAAGTCGCAAGAAAAAACAGAATAATTCATACTAATAGTTTATTGCCCAAATTTCAAATAAAATATTGGTATAGCTTTTTTTTGTCGCTTGGACTTATTAACAATTTTTCTACGAAAATAAAAAAAGCGAATAGGGTATTGTCTATTCGCTTTGTGGAGCTGCGGAGGTTCGAACTCCGGTCCGGTCAAGTACCGAAAATGCTTTCTACATGCTTATTCCGCTCTTAATTGTCGGGTGGCAACTGAGAACGAACGCCCTATTGACACCGTATCCTGAATGTATCTCGAAAAAACTCACAGGAATTGTTTTTTCTATTCCTTATTTACAGCACCCCGTACTCAGACGACTAAGGACGTGCCTTCTGCGGGATGTCTCGCCGCTATTCCTTGAACAGCGTAAAGCCAATGTCTACTATACTTCGACTAGGCAGCAAGAGCAAAGTTTTCTTCGCCAGTTATTGTTTTGATGTATGGTTGTACGGGACAAACACCATAGCCCGACATGCTTACATTCCCTGTAAACTCCCCGTCAATTCCAATCAACCCCAAGAAATGTTTGACAAATATACACACTTATTTGCGTTTGTCAAGAAAAAATGTTAACGAATAGTGTATTCCTAATTCTTAATTCTTAACTCATCTTATTGTTTTGAATTTATTTTTTCATATCCAATACAGCGATCGTAGCCTTTTGCATAATCAAAGTAATACACAAAAATTTCGTAATCGTTTTCTGTTTGATAAAAACTACCATCTATGCTTGTGTAGTCTATTGTTTTAAAGTCTTTTGATGCCAATATATATGTGTAGGCGTAATAGCCTTGTTTCATTAATATTGATGTCTCATATTGTTGTTTGTCAATATTATATGTCATTTTATTTTCGTTGGTTAATTTCCAATCGTTGAACTCTCCCAAAACATACAAATCAAGTGTGTCATTCATTGTTTTATGGTAGGGAAGCGTAAATTTCACTTCAGCATAATCGGCTGTGTAATCATACGTTTCTGGATTGATTTCGTCACGAATCAAAAATTTGCCGTTTAGGTCCGTTCTCGATGTGTAGGCTACGTGCCAATCGTTGTCAGGATGCAACTGTACATGAAATTTTCCGTCTATTTTGTGTATGTAATCAACTGGAGCTGTCGCCAATCGTATGTTTTTGAAATAGAACATTCGAAATTCGTTTCCACCTAAAAATAATGCATTTCTATTGTCGTTAAAAATTATTGTTCCGTCGCCAGAAATATGGCTTGGTTGAATCCCGCTAATTGTTTGGTCCCAACGACCATTTTGACGATAAACGATGAATAAATCTTTGTCGTAATTGGAAAAATCAAATCCGTAAGGTGTTATTTTCGTTGAAATTTGTTGGTATTCATCGGAATATTGAACAAGATTTGGTCGTTTTACTTCTGATTGAATGCCAACGAGTTGCTCAACTACAACAAATCTTTTTTGAATAAGAATTGTTTCCGACTCAATATCATACACTTGCAAGATATAGTTTCCAGAAAGTAATAATTCAAAATTGTGGAACGGAAAGAAAAAGTTGTAATGGAAATACGGAATAGTTGTGTTAAATGAATTATCAACTCTGTCGCCATCTAACAATAAATCGCCTGTAATTGTCATATATTCGCTCTCAAGTAGATTGGATCTGTTCCAATTCCTGTCGCAATGAAAAATTCTAAATGCCAAATATCGACTTGTATCTTCCAATATATCGAAATCAACCATTAAACCTTTATTCTTTTCCAAAGGAAATACTGGATTTGAAAGAGAATCTCCTTTTTCTGGTCCAAAATGAATTGAATACGCATTCGGTTTCGTTTCGACAATTGATTCAATTTTTACAGATTTTATATTAGCATACGATGGGTTAACATAATGATCGTAAAATATTTGTGAAAATACTGTGTTTGAAAGTAAACACAACGACAAAAGTAGTATCCAATATGTTTTCTTCATAAAAAAACTATTTATTTGGCAAAGATACAATTTTAGTGATTAGTTGTCAGTTATTTGTTATTAGACGAATCTTTTAGAGTAATCAACTTATCATTATGAAAATCAAACTGAAAACTGACTACTGAGACCTAATTGAGAATACTTATGTTGTTAACACGCGTATTGTTTCTATTTTTTATCTTAACTTTTAATTCATCTACATTGTTGACTAAATGAATTTTTGTAATATTGCAGTAGATTTTGTGAATAGCAAAATTGAAAAATTTTAACGTTTAATACATAATAATTTATGCAGTACGGATATTTTGATGACGAAAGGAAAGAGTACGTTGTAACTCGTCCTGACACTCCACGTTCTTGGAGTAACTATTTAGGTGATGTGAACTATGGCGCATTGATTACAAACAATGCTGGTGGTTACAGTTTTTACAAATCTGCAGCTCAAGGTCGTTTTATGCGTTTCCGTCCAAACACCATTCCAATGGACCAACCTGGACGTTACGTGTATGTTCGCGATAATGATAGCAAGGATTATTGGAGTACTTCTTGGCAACCAGTGAGCAAGCCTATGGACGTGTTCAAGACAACTTGTCGTCATGGAAGCGCATACTCAATTATCGAATCAGAATATTCTGATATTGTTTCAAAATCAACATATTTCGTTCCACTTGGCAAACAATATGAATGTTGGATGGTGAAACTTACTAACAAGAGTAAGAAAGCTCGCCACTTGAGTTTGTTCACTTACGTTGAATATGCAAGCCACTGGCAATTGTGGATGGATTTGATCAATCTTCAATATACTCAATATATTATGAAGATGTCTTACAAAGATGGTATTATTAACCATTGTATCAATCCTCATTTGGATATTGAAGACAAGATTGATGCTGGACAAAAGAATACTTTCATCACAATGGTTGGTACTGAAGTTACAGGCTTCGATACTGATCGTGAAAAATTTATTGGCCCTTATCGTTCATACAATAACCCTCTTGCTGTAGAACAAGGAAAATGTTTCGGTTCTTTGGCTGAAGGTGATAATGGTTGCGGTTCTCTTCAAACTGATATCACTTTGAAAGCAGGCGAATCAAAAGAATTCGTTGTGATTATGGGTATTGGTCAAGGTACTAAAGAAGGTAAAAAGGCTAAGAAAGAAATTGCATCATACGAAGTTGCAGAAAAAGAATTCAATAAATTAGTTGACTACTGGCACAACCGTATTCAAGGAATGACTGTAAAAACTCCAGATGCTGAATTCAATAGTCAAATCAATATGTGGAGTCCATTCAACTGTTTGATGACTTATTCTTGGAGCCGTGCTGCTTCACTTGTGTATAGTGGTGAACGTGATGGTCTTGGCTATCGTGATACAGTACAAGATATGCTTGGCGTGCTTCCTGTTATCAACGATGAAGTTAAAGAACGTTTGGAATTGATGATTACTGGTCAGGAATCAAATGGTGGTGCAATGCCAGTTGTAAAACCATTCGACCATACTCCTGGCGCTATGCCAAAAACAGCAGACGAAGATTATCGTTCTGATGACTGTATGTGGTTGTTCAACACAATCCCAGCATACATTAAGGAAACTGGTGATTTGAAATTCTACGATAAGGTTCTTCCATTCTCTGATAAGGGTGAAGCTACAGTGCTTGGTCACTTGCGTCGTGCTATCGAATTCAACCTTGAAAGAGAAGGTGCTCACGGTCTTCCTTGCGGTTTGAAAGCTGACTGGAACGACTGCTTGGTTCTTGGTCAAAAAGGTGAAACTACTTTCGTTGCATTCCAATTGCGATATGCTTTAAAAACATACGCTGAAATCTGCGAAATGAAGAAATTACCTCAAGAAGTTGAGTGGGCAAACAAAGAGTTGAAGAAACTTGATGAAACTATTGAAAAATATGCTTGGGACGGAGAATGGTTCGTTCGCGCTTACAATGAAGCTGGCGAAGTTTATGGTTCAAAAACAAGCCCAGAAGGTCAAATTTGGTTGAACCCACAGTCTTGGTCTGTATATAGTGGCTATGCTACAGGTAAGAGAGCAGATGTTGTTTTGAACTCTGTTAAGAAAAAACTTGCTACAGAACATGGTGTGATGTTGGTAACAAAACCATATATCAAAACCGACCTTTCTGCAATCAAAGCTCCTTTGTTCTTGCCTGGTATGAAAGAAAATGGTGCTATTTTCCAACATCCACAAGGATGGATTGTAATTGCTGAAACATTACGCGGTAATGGCGAAAATGCTTACAATTATTTCCGTGCATATATGCCAGCAGCTTACAATACAAAAGCTGAGATTCGTGAAATTGAACCATACGTTTATTCTCAATCAACAAATAGTAAATTCAATACTCGTTTCGGAGCATCTCGTTTGCCTTGGTTGACTGGTGCGGCTACGTGGTCATACTATGCTGCAACAAACCACATTATGGGTGTTCAACCAGATTACGATGGTTTGGTAATTGATCCATGCGTTCCAAAAACATGGAAAGATTTTGGCATGACACGTCGTTTCCGCGGTAAAATGTTCGATATTACAGTAAAGAATCCTAAAGGCGTTCAAAAAGGTGTGAAATCAATCAAAATCAATGGTGTTGCTATTAAAGGTAATAAAATTCCTATGAGTAAAATCAAAGCTACAAATGTTGTAGAGGTTGTGATGGGATAAAAGTGCATAACGCTTAGTGATAAGTGATTAGTTTGAAATCATTTATCTAAAATAAAAACGTCTGGTAGAATTTTCTATCGGACGTTTTTTTTATTTTGGAAATGGTGAAAATTACGTTTGTTAAATCAAAGCAAATATTTTGTTGTAACTGTATGCAAAATATTGAAATATTACTTAGTTTTTATACCTTTACCACCAAATATATTAGACTTATGTCAAAAACTTTAATATTCTGAATTTTAGGAATAGATAGAAAAGAAATTTTAAACTAACATAGTATTAATCATAGCGTTTGCTTATTATTCGGGTAGACTAATGAATTTCAACATATTAGTACATAAGATTTCAGTTGTTGAACAAGTCATGCTAAATGAAGTTGTTCATGCTATCAATGTGTCATTAACAGTGCGAAATTGGCTATTGGGCTATTACATTGTAGAATTTGAGCAAAACGGCGAAGATAGAGCTGCTTACGGCCAAAATCTTTTGAAAAATCTTGAACAAAGACTACAGAAAAAGGGATTGACGGAAAGACGCTTTAGGGAGTTTCGAAAATTTTATTTGACTTATCCTCAATTAGAGTCAGAAATAAGATTGTACGTTGGAACAAATCTAAATCATGAAATTCGGCAGATAGCATCCGCCGAATTGGAGAAATGGCAAACTCCACCAGAAAAATTGTTATTTCAACTGCCACCGCAGAATACGAATTACAAGATTATTTAATATAAATCATTAATCAATAAACAACAAAATAGAAAAGAATTTTTAAACTAACATATTATTAATTAGAGCGTTTGCTATTGAATAAAATGAAAGATAAAAACGGTATAATGCGGAATTCTATTGATGCAGCCTTTCTTATGGAGGTAAAGAACATTGTTGAGCGAGGTCGTCAACAAGCATACGCTTCTGTAAGTCAGCTGATGATTGAAACCTATTGGAAAATAGGCG
>JAZRVS010000054.1:0-1719 GCA_045599365.1 Bacteroidales bacterium | reverse complement strand
TTGAGGCGAGCGTACGCTCGCCTCAACAATATCAAAACATATTATGACACGAACAATAACATTTTTATTAGACACAAACGACAATTTCAATTGCAAAGGTTTTGTTATGTTTGGATCAATGACACAAAACAAATGGCATGTAGGCAAACGTATGTACGACATTGTTGGCACATATAACAATATCAACAACACATTAAAGAAATTCAATTTCGCATTAGATACTAAATGCGATGGATTTTTTGAAATGTACGTTAATCACGAATGGGAAAAATGCAATGACAAACAGATAATGAGCGAGTTGAATGTTACATTAAAAGGCAAAAAAAGTAATGAAAAAAAGTCGTGTTGAAATTGAATTTTCAACACGACTTTACTATATTATATATGTCTTTCGGTTGGTGATGTAATGACAACGAAAACGATTTTATTAACATTAAAATTTTATAATTATGAAGAAAAATGTAACAAACGAGAGTGTAAACATGAGTATTGAAAACAACGTAACAATTACCGAAATGTGTAATTATCTCAAAACAAAATATGCTGATAACAAAAATGTTTTGCGATTTATCGAAATGTGCAATGAATATTTGGACGAATTGAAATGTGCTGAACGTGAAATTGTCGAAAATGAACTCAAAAATCTGAATGAACAAACTAATCTAATTGTGCATTATTAATTTCTAAAAAAGCGACAGAAAAATTGAATAAATAATTTATTAACTTTTAAAAACAATAAAAAATGAACACAATTACATTTAACGAAACTCTTGTTGCAAACAACTCAAATGATGTTATCAATGAAAACGAAACTCTTGTTGTAAACAACTCAAACGATGTTGTCATTGAAAACAAAACAAAACGCATTCTTACGATAAAAGAACGCATGCGTCTGTATCTCAAATCTGCACGAATTGATAAAAATGTTGTTATGCAATTACGTGACATGTGCAATGAATGTTTGAACAATTTTGATAAAATCGAACTTGCAAACCTCATTAAACAACAAAAAGAAATTGAATCTCAAATTGCTGTACTTTCTGCTAAACTCAATGCCGCATAACCATCGAAAAATGTTCAAAAACAACACGATTTGATGTTTTTGAAACAACGATTTCTTAATAAAACACGCAAAGCATTATCTATCAACGTTTTGCGTGTTCTAAAAATGTTCAATAATTACATTTTTGAATATTTTGTGTGATTTTTACTTTTTACTAACGTTTTAATTTGATGAACTATGACAATTGAAGATTGTAATTTGATGCAATATTACATCGCAGATGAAATGAATGAAAGACACATCGCAGATGAAATGAATGAAAGACGCAATTATGAAAACAGCGAAATGAACATGATTATGTGTTATGATGATTTTGTTATTTATTGCCGAATGTATGACGAAATGCCAATAATTGAATAATGAACAATATTACGAAAAACTGAAAACGATGCAATCTTTTGATTGCATCGTTTTTTTGTTTTCTGTATTTTATAGAATTATAATCTTTCTATATCATTGAATAATCGTATAAGTGAGCGTCCAATTGCGTATGCAAGATTAACGGGAACAGCATTACCAATTTGTTTGTATTGTTCACTCATATTCCCCTTAAATTCCCAATCATCGGGAAATGTTTGTATGCGTGCGTATTCTCGGACGGTTAATGGACGTGTTTCAGTAGGATGACATCGTTCTGTTTGTTTCATTGCAGGTGC
>JAZRVS010000053.1:0-8549 GCA_045599365.1 Bacteroidales bacterium | reverse complement strand
ATAATGTAACAGAATCGCAACTTAAACAATATCAGCATATTATCAATAAAAGGCCTCGTGAAAAATTGAACTTTGATTCTCCTAAGAATGTTTTCTTTGATTATTTTTAATATTTTCGCACTTGCTACTTGACTCTACTTTCTTATCTCTTATTTCTTAATTCTTAATTCACAATATGGAAGTTATTATTATTTCTGTATCTTTGCCGTTGAGAATTGGTGTCGCCACGTTTTTACAAACGTGCGGTGAAAAGGGAATCAGGTGTAAGACCTGAGCTGTTTCCGCAGCTGTAAATTCCGCAGAGTTCTTTGCACAATCTCAATTATCACTGTTCTTCGGAATGGGAAGATAGCAAAGAATGGAATGAGTCAGAAGACCTGCCAAATCTTATTTTTACTTAAATGAGCGTGAAAATCATTTTGTAATACAATATGAAGAAACTATTTTATACCCTACTCTGCATCATTTCGCTTGCGACTGCATCGTTTGCACAAAAAAACATTTTGGTTGATTTTGATTTAAAATGCGAAGGCAAAATTATATCTGCCGAATCTCAACAAACTGAATTCAACTACACCAATGCGTTCGGAACAAAATATCAGATAAACGATGTTCAATTTTTTATATCGAATATCGAAATTCGAGTAAATGGGAAATGGATTTCTAACGCATCTCAAATCAAAAATAACAAGGAATGTAGGGAATCTCCTTTCTATTTGGACGACAAATATCTGCTTAATCGTGTCTCTTTTTCCATAAAGGCGAAACAACCAGTGGTTGATTCCATTCGCTTCACCTTTGGAATTCCAAAAGAATTGAACAAATCGTATAGTCTTGAAGATCCTGAAATGGCACGAATGTATTGGCCAGAAGCACTTGGCGGCGGTTATCATGCTATGAAACTAAACATAAAATTCATCGACAATCAAGATTCCGTGTCGCTTTTTAATTGCCATTTAGGACGCGGCGTTGTCGGAGACACGTTTGTTGACAATGAATTTTCGATAACTCTACCCGTTGCACCAACGACTATTTTTTTCAATTTATCACCAAAAGAATGGTATAAAAAGACTACCACTTACAATGTAACAGTAACTATGAATATTGAAAAATGGTTTACCGAGTCCAATCCTATTGATTTCAATTTATATACCAAAGGAATTATGGGAAATCAGGAAGTTATGGGAAAAATTATTGAAAATGGGAAAAACGTATTTTCTGCTTCACCATTACAATCTATTGAAATAATGAGAGAAATATTATAGAGAGTCTAAACTTCGATGAATAAGTCATGGCTTTACATATTGTCGTTCTTATTCCTTACAGTTTCGCTGTTTGGACAAAATGATACTGTGCCAATAAAAATTGGTTACAAAAACCAAGACACCTCGAAAGCACCTATATTATCTATTGACCAAGCACTGCAATCAAAATGCAGTTCCCCCAACGGAATGGATATTGTGATTCGTGGCAGAGATATGACTCAAGACATTCCTATGATTATCGTTTATCCTCCAATAGACATAGACGACTTTCATAGCGGAGAAAACCGCGAAGTCATTTCTTTAGAAAAACAACCTATTACCTACAACACACTTGGCGATTTACTGTCGCATCAGGCAAATCTTACGATAAAAAACTATGGCACCGAAGGAATGGCAAGTTCCGTTTCGCTCCGTGGCGCTGGTAGCTCACGTACACAAATACTGTGGGAAGGCATTCCGCTCAATTCCATTTCGGCTGGCGACAACAATCTGTCGTTAATTCCAGCAAGCGTGTTCAGCACGATTGAGATAAATCGTACGGCATCGGCTACTTCAAACGGAAGTGGTACATTTGGTGGCTCCATTTCGTGTAACAGCAAACCCGATTGGGGCTACTACGGGAAAGGAGAGATGCACAAGGCAACCGCCGACGCAAATCTCTCGTACGGAAGTTTCAACACGTTCAAATCAAACGTAAACTACAGCTTGAGTGCACTTCGTAAAATCAATTATCAAGGTTCCTTTTTCTACTCGCAATCCGATGGCGATTTTGATTACTACGACTACATACGTTTAGAAAATCTAAAACGTCAAAATGCTGATTTTCAAAAATATGGAACAATTCAGACTCTTCATTTTCAACACAAAAAACTAACAGCACAAGCGTCACTTTGGTATCAAGTGAACGATGCAAATCTTCCGGCTTTGCTTGGCACAACATCGAGCAATGTGGAACATCAAACAGATTCATCGTTGCGTTATTTGCTCAAAATGAAATATCGAATCAACGATGCAAATCTTTTAACATACACAACCGCATATATCAATGATTACGAACTCTATACGCAAAAAATAACGCCGACAGCCGAAACGTATTCAACATACAGCGAAATACAAAATCAAACCAATACACACATTTTGAATTTTACCCACTGGATAAATGACAACTTCAATTTTCTAACCGAATTACAAGGCAAATGGGCAAAAGCCGACATTGACAACTACGGCGAGGCAAAAACTGAATATTCCACAGCGGGAATCGTGAAACTTGCTTACAAGGAATATTTTGGTTTAGGAAAAATAGACAAATACCATTATAATAGTTATAGACCTTACTTGGCATATAAATATAGATTCTCCTCTGCCCTATCAATCCGAAAAGAATTCAATTCACAATACACCATTCCATTTATTGCCAATTGGGGATCAGAACTCTATTTGGGGAAATCAAACATAGAGCTACTCCTAAATATTGGAAATAAATATCGAACACCAACCTTCAACGATTTGTACTGGACAGGCTGGGGAAATCCAGACTTAAAGCCAGAATCGGGCTGGACAGCAGAATTTGGAGCGAACAAACATTTTTCTGTTTTAGATAAACACGATAACGAACATACAATAATACTTGACGCATCTACATATTATTCCGTAATTAACGATATGATAATGTGGACGCCAAGTGGCTCGGTTTGGCATCCATACAACACAGCACAGGTTGTTTTACAAGGACTTGAAATGTCGATTATAGAGAAATATCGTTTTAAAACAACGTGTAAGATACAATACAAAATCAGCGACACTGTTGCACAACATAGCATTCCATTAACTTTGCGTATGAACAATAAACTTACCGCAAACATCAACAATCCACATATCAGCAAAACACACGACCAAACGGGCACGACAGAATCGGTTGGACACATTTTGTATTACGTTCCAAAATACGAAATTCACTACAAATTACACATAAATAGTGAATTGGGGAACTATTTTATATTGGGAAAACGGCAAAAGCCAAATTGTCAACTAAAAACTTTAATTGACAATTGTGATTTTATACTATTTGTGAACTACGAAAGTCAGCGGTATTACACACTCACCAAAACGCTCGATGGATTTGTTACAATTGACGCAAGTTTGCAAAAGACATTCTCTTTCCATCCATACAAAGACGACCGCCACGACGATATGAATATCACCTTTGGATTCCACGTACGCAACCTAACAAACACCATTTACGAGCAAGTACGCTCCTATCCGCTTCCTGGACGAAATTATGAATTTAGTTTACGAGGACAGTTTTAGATTTGTGGTATTACATTGTCCCGAAACTACGCGGGTTACTCAACTATTGCCTTTCAGGCAATAATTCATTCCACAAATGTGGTAATTTCCCTTTACCCAATAGTATCTCGTTGTCTGTTTTCTGCTTTATTTTACATCTTGAACAGGGCGCACCGACCGCCCACAGCTGCGGTAGCCGTAGTCCCTGTACACACCGCTGGAATCGAAGTACACTTCCCACGCGTAGTCCAAGTAGCTCTCGAAGAGCGACGAAGACCAGTAGTAACCTCTGGAACCAGCGAAGTAGAGCTCAGAACCGAAGCGGTAACCAGCAGCTGGAAGGAATATGGAATTACCATTCTTACCAGTTACTTTGTATCCTTTTATGCCTTTTACGGTTGTCCACGTCCAGGTACATTTTGTTCTCAATTCTGTCCACTCTGCATCGGTTGGCATACGCCAGTTGCCACCAAGAGTTTGGTAAGCTACATCGTCACTCTTTTCTAATGTTGTTTTGTTATCTACGGTTCCGTATTCTCTATCAGTACAATATTTTGTTATTTTGCTACTATTAAAGAATTTGTAGGAATCTTCATTATATGTACTTTTTGTAGTAGTTTCTCCCCATGCATAATAATTTCCATATTCTTCTGGCTTATTTGCACCTACATTGCACGTTGCCCATTTCACAGATAAACCTAAATCAACTGCTTCTTGGCAAAAACCTGCAAAACAAAGAATGAAAAAGATTGCTATGGAGAAAAGGTGTTTCAACACTTTTTTATTTTTATGTAAACTTCCCATTTTTTTGACATAGTAAAACTATACAAATCTTTTCAATTTACAATTTTTGCGACTTATTAGACATTATTTGATTTTTTGGAAGAGATACTCCAATATGATTTGAATGGTTTCATTCTGATTCTCATATTTTCAAAGGGAATGAAGAGAATAGTTCCAATGCTGCTGATGTCTCGTCAATGAGTCTATTTTTTACAAAATTCTTTGACTTTGTATCATTCAACACCTCGCCAAGACCTTGCATCAATAGTTTCGGACTTGATTCACGGACATGCTCTGCACACCATGCCGCATATTCACCAACGCTCTTACCTGTTCTTATTTTGACGATTTCTTCGTTAATCTCTGTATGATTCTGCAAGAAAAACCATACATCATAAACGTCACGAGGAGAAAGGCGTTCGCCCATAGCACAAAGTTTGTGTGCAAACATATCAGGCAACGTCATCACACGAATATCCGTCCCTGCCAACGAACGCATTTCATAATGGTTCGGATACTGGCGGATTGATATTTCCACCTTCAACATTCGTTCCCCTTTACCATAATTCAACACAAACACTGGTCCATATAGTTTCTTCGCTTCATCGTCAATTGAGCCAAAACGAGTTAAAATAGTTCTCACCTTATCGTACACCATATCAAGTTTTTCTGGCACAAGCAAATTGAAATCCAAGTCGGTTGAGAAACGATTTAGATTGTGAAAGAACATCAACGATGTTCCTCCTTTAAATGCCAACACATTACACAAATCCTTATCCTTAAACAGAAGACTTAGAATCTGCGCCATATAGAGTTTATGTATATTCTTATCCATTTCTATTTCAATGTTAGTAGGTCTGAAACTCTTTCTTTCAGCACTTTCGACTGATACAACGGAAGAAGTTGTTTTACTTTTGTTTTATTGAGTGGGCGGAGATTATCAAAGTAGCAGTTGCCCGCACTAAGATATACCATATCAAGAAACGCTCGTTCCGGAGTTGCTATCAGTACGTTGTCATTCTGATTTATCCCCTCCATCCCAATCCACAACTCTGGATTTATGATACGGAACTGATACGTTTTATTATCTACCTCAACAATTCGGTTCAAGTAACTTACACACGTTATGGCATCATCGTACTGAAATACAACACCAGCTCGCTGAAGCACATACTCCAACGAGATATAGGCAGGACGAAACAAGCTGTACGCCATTTCCTTTTCATCATAGATTGCCTTTGTATAGATACCACGACGAGGATTTCGTATTTTTCCCTCTTTCACATAATAATTAAGAGACTTCGTTAGTTTCCGACTATCTTCACATTCCGTCAACATCCTCAACGATTGCACAGTGAATACCGTTCTACGGCTATTCAACATTACCTCAAGAATATTATTTTGCGAACTCATAGTCCTAATTATTTGTATTATCAGTTTGCAAAACTAAAAAAAATATTTGAAAGAATGTCAACCTTTTTCCTAAACAAATTAGTCATGCTTTTTTTTCTACACGTGTATCGTTTTAGTCTCGGTGGACATTGTGCGATTTTTAGGGAAGGCGACAATTGTAAGTTATATGACGAGGCCTTTTCGTATTTTTCAATCTCCTTCATCGACAAATAAACAGACGATTGTGCATTATTAATGCTTTGAATTGACTGGAGTATCTTTTCATATTCTTGGTTGGAAAAAGCAAATATCACAAAATCAGTTTCTTTATCGGGGGCTATTAAATAATCCTTAGCATATTTGTTTTCTATTTTCAAAACAAATTCGCCAGTTTCATTTATTGTTATTTTATATAAACTATTTTTGGTTAGGAAATTCAAAAATCTAGACTTATCATCAGTAACATCCTGTCTCTCCAATATATAAATCAACTCCCTTAATGCCAACGACTTTTCTGTATCATGTAAGAAATCATTCCATAAGATTGGAGGAAATTGCAATGGAACTATCATGTCTCCATTTTGTATTACACTATTTACATCTCTATATGGTCCACACATATTATATCACATTTTAAACTCGTTGTACAATTCAAGAAATCTTTCATATTTTTTATAAAACAGTTCACAGAGTTCCTCAAAATTCTTTAATCCGTAAACCGACAATATCTCCTTATCTAAAAAATTATTGTAATTATATCGCAATTTTCCATCTATCGTTTCTAAAAACATATACTGTTTGGCACGAGGGTTAAAGCCCTTCCATATTTCATACGTTATCCTCATAGAGTCTTGTTCTGGATACGGATTATAAAAATCAATTCTAAATTTGTACTTATTTTTCAAGTCCATTATCAAAGGAAAGTCGCCCGAAATAGTATAATAAAAAGTGGAAGTTGCAGTGTCGTTGATTCTAACGATATTATATTCCATATAATCATCACATGGTCCGTAACGTCGAATCTCATTAAAACGAGTATCAGTATTTTGGGGATTCATCACAACCTCTGCTAAAGTATAATAGATTTTTGCATATTGACTTGTGTCTTTATGAAGAGAATCTCCAGCGTACATTGATTTCCAATTTAATAGTTTTCCCGAATCATCGTAAGATAGTATTGATAAATCACCTTGCAAATTATATGTCCATGTCCCTACACGAATTCCATCACGCAGCTTACCCTCGCATGCCAAATACCCTTCTTTGTGCATAAAGTCAAAATCCTTATAATATATTGAAAAAGAAGAATCTACCGAGAACGAATAATCATATTTTTTCAGCAAAGAAGAGTCCATTTCTTTTACCTGTTCGTCTGTTAGTCCGTGCATTTTGCACCATAAAACAATGTCTGATTCAAAAGGAGAATCAAATAAACTACCTGGTGGATTTCCCATAATGATAGATTTCCAATTTTTATGTTTACTGTATAAAATATCTGGATTTAAAATTGGCGATATTTCGCATTTCTTCAATTTTTTTAATTTCAGTATTTGGGGACTTATTTCTATTGGAAAATATCTGCTGTATATTGTCAGTCTTTCTAAATTTTTACATTCATATACCTCGTTTATGTTTGTGATTGAATGTTTTCCCATCTTACATTCAAACTCTTTAAGTGTTTGAAATTCCGAGATTCCTTTAATTTCAGCAGCAGCATATGTCGCATCAATTTTCAGGGACTTCAAATTCGGAAAATCTTTTGGCGTAATCAAAATTGAATCACCAACATATTCATCCAATTCAATTTTTTCGACTGTTGAACAACTTTTATCTTTAAGATATTTCTTAAAATATTCATTCTTTCCCATATCGCACATATCAGAGAAATATATACGAAGAGGTGGCGTTTCAAAATCCTGTGCAAATACAGAGAAATTGAGCAAAACTACAATTATTAATAAACCACGTTTTAACATGCCTATTTAGTTTTGAAGTACTATAATTTCCTATATGTTAAGAACTCAAAAGGTTAAAAAAAATTAGTATAACCAATGAGGTTTATATATGATTGCATTAGTTTGTTCATAGAATTAATATTTACTTAAAATTTTTATCAAACACTTTTTTTATATTTTTCTCATTACATAGAGAATCCATATATTTGTTTTCTATTAAATATAGATTAATATGTACTGTGGTATCAGTTTCTTTTAGAGAACCTTTTGTCCAATATGGTGGACTAAACACCTCAAAATTCAACTTTTTCTTACTACTGTATATTTCATAGACATGAGGTGAAATATTTAACGAACAACTTTTTATAGTTGAATCTCCAACTATCTTTCCTTTATAATCTCTAAAAACAAATACTAATTTCGGATTAATTATTCCCTTTACAGAACGTATTTCTTTACCGTTCTCCATACCAATTATTATGTATCCCTCTTCCTCACAAAAACAGTTTTTGTATTGTAGATATGCATAATCACTAGCAAACTTAGGATAAAAAAACGTATCTATTACAATTTTTCTGTCCTGCCCATACCCCTTCAATCCTGCTCCAAGCAACAGAACAAGACAAAATAATATCAGCCATATCGTTTTCCCTATTCCCATATCACATTCAAACTTTCTCGTTTTCGTAACCGGCGTTCTAACACATATATGGAATCCAATTGCCCACGTTCAAAACCGCCACGCATACGGCATTTATAATACTCCAGTAAATTTAGACAACTTTTTTGCTTAGTTAATGATAAATCCATCAAGATTTCCCTTTGTAAATATACCCATTTCCTTTGTTATGCAATAGCTTTAAAAACA
>JAZRVS010000052.1:0-11643 GCA_045599365.1 Bacteroidales bacterium | reverse complement strand
TATGTATTGCCAGCCGATGCAACTCAGGCATGGTCAATCACTAAGAAAGATGTTGACGCTGATGATTACGAAATTTCTATCAGTCCAACAAATACTGAATACGACGGTACAGAGAAAAAACCTGGAATTACTATTACCATCGGTGATAAAACTATTCCTGCAAGCGAATACATTATAGAATATGAAGATAATGTTGATGCAGGAACTGCAACAGTTACTATCAAAAACGCAGAAGGTGGTAACTACACATTGGATACAAAATCTGGTAATTTCACAATTACTCCACGTGCAATTACGTTGAAGTCAGCAAGCGAGGTGTTCTCGTACGATGCTGCTGAACACAAGAAAGAAGTTGTAGAAATTTCTTCTGGTTCTCTCGCAGGTACTGATAAATTCGCATACAGCGACTTTACAGTTGTTAAAGCATTAACTACTGGTACCGACAACGAATTTACGGTAACTGCTACGTCAGGAAAATTAACCAACTACGATATCACGTATATCTATGGCAAATTGATTGTCAACGCAGTTGAATTAAATGCAGATGTAGAACTTTCTCAATACGAATTTGTTTACGATGCAACTGCTAAGGAACCAACCGTAACGGTTTACGATCCAAATGGTAACGTAATTCCTTCTTCTGAATACTCAGTTGTGTACGAAGACAATATTAACGCTGGTACTGCTACTGCAACGGTTAAAATCGTTCCAAGTGCTGAAACTGGTTACGTATTCAGCGATATCACTGAGACATTCGAAATCAAACAACGTGAAGTTGCCTTAGTTTGGAGTACTCCAACAGAATTTACATACGACGGCACTCTAAAATCTGTTACAGCAAGTGTTGACCCAACTTCGTTGGTAAGCACCGATGAATGTACAGTTACTGTAACCGACAACGAAGCAACTGCAGTAAATTCTTATACAGCTAAAGCAATTTCGTTGAGCAACAACAACTACACGTTGCCAGAAAATAACACTCAAGATTGGAAGATTAACAGCAAGGTTGTAAGCACCGAAGATCAACAAGTTGAGTTAAGCGAAAACGGTAGTGCTATCGACGACAATACATATACATACGGTGGTGACGAAAAGAAACCAACTGTTGTCGTGAAAGATGAAAATGGTGATATTGTTCCTCCAGAAGAATATACGGTAACGTATGAAGAAAATACAGATGCTGGAACTGCCAAGGTTATCATCACAGATAAAGAAGGTGGCAACTATACAGTAGAAACGAACGAAATACCATTCGTAATCAATCAAAAAGAAGTTGTTCTTGATTGGAGCGATGACACAGATTTTGAATACAATGGCGAAACTCATGGTATCTCTGTCGAAGTTAAAGGTCTTGTAGGTGACGATGTGTGCGAACCAACAGTTACTAACAATCAGGGTACAGATGCAGGTAACTACACTGCTGAAGTAACTGCATTGAGCAACGACAACTACAAGTTGCCAAGCACTCCAACTCAAGACTGGACAATCACTCCTATGGATTTGAGCGAAGCTAACTTCACAGTAAAAGACAATACCGACAGTACAACGTACAACGGCAAACCTCAAGACATAGTATTCACAACAGAACCTGAATTAACCGAAGGCAACGACTATGTGGTATATTACAAAGTTGATGAGACTTGGACAACAGAAGCTCCAACAAATGCTGGTGAATACGAAGTTAAGATAGACATCATCAATCCTAACTATAATGATGAAGACATCACAGGTTTCACATTGGTTATCGAACCTAAAGAAGTTACTTTGAACCTTGACGATAACTTATTCCAATACGATGCTGCAGAACATTCAGTAAATGTACTTGTTGGTGGTATCGAAGAAGGTGATGTATGTAATCCAACAGTAACAGGTACAACATCTGCTACAAATGTTGACAAATATGACGTAACTGTAACTGGTTTGGATAATGCCAACTATAAGTTGCCTGAAGATGTAACATTATCTTGGAAGATTGCCGACGATATTATAGCTAAGGATGATCAACAAGTAACATTGTTTGACGAGAACGACGATGAAGTTGACAATACCACATATACGTATGGCAACGATGAAAAGAAACCTACGGTTGTTGTAAAAGATAAGAACGGCAATGTCATTCCTGCAACAGAATATACGGTAACGTACGAAGACAATGTTGATGCAGGAACAGCTAAGGTAATCATTAAAGATGTTGACGGTGGAAACTTCACAATTGAGGATAACGAAATCGAATTCACAATCAATAAGAAAGAAATCACTCCTAAGATGAACACTGACGAGTTCGTGAAGACTTACGACGGAACGACTGTAGTAACAACAGTTCTTGACGTAGAACTTGTTGGTTTGATTGAAGGCGATGACGCAGGCTTCTCGGTTGAGGCTACATACAACGATGTAAATGCTTCAGATGCACTTGCTGTTGTAGCAGAATACTCAATAACAAACAGCAACTATGTACTTGCTAACACAACAGAAACGGTCAGTACGACAGGTTCTATTAAACCTATCCAATTGATTGCTACATCTAATGTAACAACAACAAAGACGTACGATGGAACAACAACAGCCGAAGTTACCTTGCAAGATGTTTATACGATACTTGCTGGTGATGATGTGGTTGTAACTCCAACAGCAAACTACGAAGATGCAGAAGCTGGCGAATTCAAGACGATTACGATAACATATACGATTTCTGGTGCCGATGCAGGTAACTATATTGCTCCAGTATCTTCTACAGTGTCTGGTTCTATCGAAAAGACTGTACACGACAAAGACGAATATTCTGTTATAAAACCTGCTGACCTTGTTTATGATGGCAATGAAAAAGAAGTTACCGTAGCAGGTCCTGGCGACATAACAGTTCTTTATTCAGAAGATGGTACTACGTGGACGGAAGAAAAACCAGTTGATGCTGGAACATATCAAGTGAAGATTGTTGTTGATGAAACTGAATCTACAGAAGCAATCTCTATCTCAGATCCAGAATGGACGTTCACAATAGAGAAAGCTGACCAAGATGCACCAGAAGTAACTGCAACAGGAACATCTGCTCCAGGAGAAAAAGATGGTAAGATTGATGGACTTGAAAATACAATGGAAATTAGCACTGATGGTGGAACAACGTGGGTTAAGGTTGACTATCCTGAAATTGCCGACATAATTGAATGGATAATTAGCGGTGAGGATCCTGATGTTATGGTTGCAGACTGCAACCTTCCTGCTGGTGAATACCAAGTTCGCTATGCCGAAGATGCAAACCACAACGCTTCTCCTGCTACAATAGTTATTATAGAGGAAGGAAATGAATATATTGATATGGTTGACGAAGACAGCTTCGAGGTTGTTGCTGATGGATATTGCCCAGAAACTGACGGCGAAGTTCACTTCGAGATAATCGAAGGTAACCCAACCGAGTTCCGTGCAGTAATCCTTAATGTTGATAGCGTTTCGATAGCCGATGCAACGTATAAGGCTCTTGACGAAGATGATATGTTCATGGTTTATATTCCAAATTGCGACGCGGGTTCTTACACTATCCAAGTTCAATTTAGAAATGACGCTGGAGCAGAAAGTCCAGTATATACGTTCCCAATTCAAGTAAACTTGACGAAAAAGTATATAACGAACATTTGGGATGACGTTGTGTCAATCATCAACAAGGTTGACTTGAACGAACCAGAAAATCTAACAAAACGTTTCAAAGCATATCAATGGTATCGCGATGGAGAAATGATTCCTGGCGCAAATCTTCCATATTACAACGAGGAAGGTGGTTTGTATGGTGAATATTATGTGGAAGTAACGACTATTGATGGTAAAGAACTTCGTACTTGTTCTCAAGAATGGCATTTGGTTTATGGCGAGGTTTCAATGATTGTATATCCAAATCCTGTGGTAACAACTGCAACAGTAGAACTTTCGGGAGATGATATGATGACAGAACATCAATTGTTAATAACAAATGTTGCTGGCAATATGACGTTCTTGAAAACTACATTTAAGGGTAAGACAACGCAAATTGATATGTCAGCAATTCCTGTAGGAGAATATGTAGTTGTTGTAGATGGAATATCAACAAAAGTTATCAAGAAGTAATTATTCACAATGATTCAGTAGAGACGCGATTTATCGCGTCTCTATTATAAAAAAAGATTGAAGTAAAAACATGAAAAAGTTTATAATAGTATTTGGTTTGTTGTTCGGTTTTATTTCATTGCAAGCACAACCTGTCTTCCATCGCTATCTTCACAATGTAGATTTTTCTTTGGGTGGAGGTATGCACTCTGTTCAATTTGATCCAGAACAAGGTGGTGACCATAGAATGCGAGCTGGAGGAACATTCAATATGCAATATCGTTATGCTGGATGGGATCGTTTGAGTCTTGCTATTGGTCTTGGTTTTACAACATATAGTGGAAAATCTATTTATGATTTTTTACAAGATACATTATCTTTTGTTGACCAAGAAAATGGCGAAACATATACGTATCAAGAAACTTTTACAGATTGGAAGGAAGTGCAACGATCTCTTGACGTAGAAATTCCAATTGCAGCATATTATCGTTATCCAATTAATGAGACATGGGGCTTGGTTGGTGGTTTAGGTGCTAAATTAGACCTACCCGTTTCAAAGAAATTCGTAACGAAAAATGATTCTGATGGTGAATTGACTCGTACGGGTGAATTTGAAAGTACCAATGTAGAATATTCCGAATTGCCTCAACATGTTTTTTATAATTCAAACGAATATGAAGGAAAGGCAAAAATGAAAGGTTATGGAGTTTCAGTATTCGGCGAAATTGGTGTAACTCGACCATTGAAGAATAATGCTTCTTTGTATATGGGAACATATTTTAGTCATAGTGTTATCAATTCTGCGGAAAAAAGTGAAGATCCGTTGTGGAATCCAGAAACGGATAAATATTGTGGCGTTGTTTCATCAAAATTTGTCGACAAAACACACGTTATGGCTGTGGGTATAAAAATAGGATATAGTCTTGGTTGGCCAAAAGCAATGCTTATTGATACTGCTGCAGAACGTTTATTGGCTGAACAACGTGAAGCCGAACGATTGGCTGCTGAAAAGGCTGTCGAAGAAGCTCGTCTTGCTGCTGAAAAAGCTGAGTTGGATAGTCTTGCAGCTGTACAAGCTGAGGCAGATAGATTAGCAGCAGAACAAGCAGAAGCAGAAAGACTTGCAGCTGAACAAAAGGCTGAAGAAGAACGATTGGCTGCCGAGAAAGCTGAACAAGAACGTCTTGAAGCAGAACGCTTAGCAGCAGAGCAAAAAGCTCAAGAAGAATTACGTAAGGCCGAAGAAGCCGTTGAATGGATTAACAAGCATATTGTAGTCAACTTTGAGTTGGGTAAGGCAGTAATCAATCCTGATGAAAAGATAGATGCCAATATCCAGTTCTTGGTTGAATTTATGCAGAAATATCCAGAACGAGGTTTGATTATAAAAGGACACACCTGCGATTTAGGTAACTATCAAAAGAACAAAGTCTTGAGTAAGCAACGTGCCGAAGCAATGAAGAAAATTCTTGTTGATAAAGGTTGTGTTGCTTCAAGGATAGAGACAATCGGTATGGGATCAGACGAACCATTGGTACCAAACACATGCGAGGAAAACCGTAAGAAGAATCGTCGTATTGAAATCCAAATTAATCATATTTTGAAAGAATAAAATATTCACAATATATATTGCTTGTAGAGACGGACTGAACTCCGTCTCTTTTTTTATATTGTAGTACCTAACTATCAGTAGTCAGTTATCAGTTTGATTTTCACAATGGTAAGATGATTACACAAAGAGATTCGTCTGACATCTGAAAATTGGCAACTGACAGCTCATTATTTTTTCAACCCATTGAAACTTTTCCCTCCCTATTGTAGTCTTATTCTTGGAGGCTAGAAAATGAAACGTATTATAATTAGTTTATTATTTGCAGTAGCTCTTGTCGCTTGTGGACATACAGAGTCAGAAATACAAGAAGCGTATAATAAAGGTAGAGAATCTGGATTCAATCAAGGATATTCCGAAGGCTTTGAAAAAGGGAAAGATGAGGGTTACAAAGAAGGTTATAATGCGTGTTTGCAACGTACTTCTTGGGATGACTAATCTTATCGTAAAAGGGAAAATTTTTGATTCACGAAGTAATAGTCTTCTGTCATTCCTCCAAAACCTTCATAAAATCGTTGGATTCCTTTTATTTCAGAACCTTCAAAATCAAGTTGTAGTTTGCAATTTGCGTATTTTTGAATGATTGTGTCTATAATCAAAAACATAGCAGAATGTTGTTTGCCAATTGCAGAACTTGCTGGAAATAAATAGTAGATTTTTGTTTTTGTCTTCGCAAAAAATGCAACGGCGCAAATTTCTCCGTTGTAAGTAGCTCCGTATGCTTCAAAAATATTTTGTTGTATTAATTTTTGTAGTTGTGGAAGATAAGATGTATAAATTCTGTTTTCGTCTATCTTCAACAAGTATTGTAATGCCTCATTTTTGTCGCACAAAATAGAACAATGGACATTTTCTGTTATTGCTTTGTGTATGTTACGTCGAGTATTTTCTGCGTACGACTTTTGTATTGCTTCGTATGGTTGTGATACATCAAGTGTGATATTTTTTCTGCAAATATCTTTTTCTGAAATTTGTTGCGAAAGACAAATCCTTACAGATTTAAAATGAAATATTTGTTTGGAAAAAGCTTCTTTTTCCTCATCTAATAAAATTCTTGTAGAATATGTACTATAACGCTGTGAAAGAACTGGTTGAACTATATATTCAAAAAAGAATTTTCGTTTTATTGGAAGTGGAAAAACAGCCTCGTAATCATTCAAAACAAGTGCTTCCCAATCGGGACAAACTGCATCTAAAAACCAAGAAAAAGCATACACATCAGAAGAAATGGAATTTTGAATTAAGTCATCCCATCGTTTCCTATCTACTTCTTGATTTTTAATTCGTTTTATCATCTACGTCTTGCTTTTTTTCGTGCTGCTCGTTTACTTTTGAATGGTTGTTTATGATGATTGTATGCTTCGGATTTCTTTTTGCTTTTTTTCATCTTTTTGAGTGTTTCTTTGTCTTGAATTTCTTTATGATGTCTTTTATATTCTTTTTCTTTTCTATTTTCACGATGTTTAATCATTCTTTGTTGTTCTTTTTCTGAAGCTTGACCTTGCATAATTTGTGTTTCAAGATGAACTTCTTCTTCAATTTCTGTGTCGTATTCATCGGAATCATCATTTGGAACAATTGCTTTTTTGTGTCTTCCTTGCGCGTCAACAACTGAGCAAGATAGGATAACTAAACTAAGAAATACCAAGAGTTTTTTCATATTTTTACTATTTTTACAAAAGTAAAAAAGAATACTAATGATACGCATATTACAGAGCATAAAATTTTGTAAATCAATACGAATTCTTGTGTGGGTATTGGTGTGTGGCGTTGTGATTACTGCGTGTGGCAAACATGATAATCCAGTTCCAGTAACAAGTATTAATTATAAAATTCTTGGTATTGAAAGTGATCCTCGTTATACTGGTGTTCGTACTGCTGGCGGTTCTGCATTGTTGGAAAGTGGAAATATGTGTACGGGGTATAATTGCAATGGCGTTGTGTTGTATCGTGTGAAAGTTACAGGAGAATATGATGATTTTAAGGCATACGATAGAACGTGTCCATACGAAGCAAGTGGAAGTGCAATGGAAATCAATAAGGCTTTCCCGTATGTACTTGTTTGTCCAGATTGCGGGTCTGAATTCAATATGGAAGGTGGCTATATGGAGAAAGGCCCCGCAGATTATCCGTGCCGTGAATTTAGTTGCGACTTTTATAATGGAGATTTACGTCTCTATTAACCATTAAGAAAATCAAACAGAAAACTGATGATATATAAGTCGTCAGTTTTCAGTTATCAGTTATCAGTTATCAGTCGTCAGTTGAACTTCTTTGAGTAATCAACTGACCATTAAGATAATCAAACTGATTACTGACAACTGAACCCTGATTACTAATCACTAACTAACGTAATCACTGTTATTTCTGGTCGTGCTCCAATGCGAATTGGGAAAAATGTGAATCCTAAACCTGGGTTTACGTATAAGAATTGATTCCCTTTAGAATACAACCCTCGATATTCTGGATACGATTTCTTAGAAATTGATAAAAATGGCAAGTCGCATTGCCCAGCATGAGTATGTCCAGATAATGTAAGTGTTATATTTGTTTGTGGAAGAACTTCTTCTTGCCAATGGGTTGGGTCGTGTGACAATAGTACTTGAAACATACCTTCAGTCCCACGTGATGCTTTTGGTAAGTTCCCAATGTGTGGAAATGGAGCATGCCCGACATTTTCAACACCAATAATCGCAATTTTTTCATCTTCGCGAGAAATAATTTCATTTTCGTCTAACAACAATTTCCATCCAATATTTTTTTCTTTTTCTATCAATTTTTTGAGCGTATCGCGAGTACTCATTACAAACGAATAATCGTGGTTCCCTAATATGGAATATACTCCGTCTTTCGCCGAAATTGATTGTAGAGTAGAATAGAACGCGTCAATTTCGGTATGATTGTTCGTAACTAAATCACCCGTAAAGCATACTATGTCTGCATTTTGTTCGTTAACTAATGAAACTGCTTTTTCTAATTGACATCCATTTTTGTTCCATGAACCGCTGTGTATATCTGAAATGTGAACTATCTTATAGCCATTGAAATTTTTTGGAAGCTTGTTACATGTTAGTTCAACGTGTTTTACCTTGAAATTATAAAGTTCTATAAAGCAACCATACAAAAGAGTTAGTAAAGTTGCCACACCAATAATTAATCCAATTATTGTGAACATTTGATTTGGAATATGTAGTAGCCCCCCAATCTTCCCAATTATAGAACAAATGGAGAACACTAATTTGGGAAGCTGAAGACAAAGTAATGCGAAAGACGCATAGCCAATGTGTCGAAATTTGACAGATTGATTGCCTTCAAAAGCTAAAAACAGTATTAATGCTATTACAAGTATTTGAGGTATCCAATAACAAATTGAAATCCAACGGATTGGTTGATTTGACAAAAATGTATAGTAGATGTAAAAATCGGGTGCGAATAAAAAAACTACTAATAGAATTGATATGAAAATTAACATAATTAGATTTTTAAAACCACCAGCCCAAAGCCAATGACACATTCGTATTTATTCTGCTATAATTGTATGGAGATTGAACTCCAAAATCAAAATAACTGAAAAATTTAGTACCAAGTGGCATCTTTAATTTTGCTCCAATTTCCAATAATGGAAGTATTTCATCTTTTGAAAAACTCATTTGTAAAGGATTGAGGTACGGCGCAACTGTAATTATATCAGATATATACGCATTGTAACTGAGACCTTCAGGTACAAATCCTAAAAACAAACCAATCCCCGAAATTTCTTCTACACATTCTGCAATTGCAGCCATCACAATTACTCCTGTTATTATTCCCATCGGACATTGAAAGGTGAAATTGCCGTATTCATTGCTTCCAAAGCGCATAGAATAGTTCAATCCAATATGTTTACTTTTCGGTATCCACTCAAAGTTGACTCCACCTGAATAAATTACGTCAGATTTTATGGTCGTTGTTGCTTTTCCAAATGCAGACAACTCAAATGAATTTTGAGAAAAACTCAAAGTGGAAACAAACAGAAAAAATATGAGAATAACTCGTTTCATATTAACGTATGGATGGTTATTTCCTTTTTTTGCAAAAGTAAAATGTTTTAACTATTTAACTGCATATAACTGGAAACATTTCACTATATTCGCAATATAAAAGTCTATCAATGAAAGGTAAATTCTATATTTTTTTCTTCGTTTTTCTGTGTGTTATGAAAGCGTTTTCTCAAGATAACAATATTCGTGTAAATCAACTTGGTTTTCCTGTTTCATACAACAAACAGGCAATTGTTGCTGATGAAAATGCAACATCCTTTGAAATACGAAATTTACAAAACGACGAAGTTGTATTTCAAGGAATTCTAACCGATGCGAAATACAGTAAATTTTCGGAAGAAAATGTAAAATTTGCCGATTTTTCTGAGGTTACAACTCCTGGCTCCTATTACGTATTTTGCAATGGTCGAAAATCAAAACCATTCCAGATAAACGATGTTATTTACAATGACATTTCAAAAGCAACAATACGTGCTTTCTATTATTGGCGCGCATCAACAGAGTTGCTTCCCGAACATGCAACATGGAATGGAACTGATTTTTCACGTCCTCTAGGTCATGCCGATACTCAAGTGAAAATTCATAAGTCGGCAGCTACAAAATCTCGCCCCGAAGGGACTGTCGTTTCTGCTCCCAAAGGTTGGTACGATGCGGGAGATTATAATTTATATGTAATCAATGCGGGCATTTCATTTCATTCTTTGGCTTTTGCATACGAAATGTTTCCTACGTATTATAAAAATCTTAATCTTAATATCCCCGAAAGTGGTAATGGTGTTCCCGATATTTTGAATGAACTTAAATGGGAATTAGATTGGCTTTTGGCAATGCAAGACGAAGATGGTGGTGTTTACACAAAATTGTCGTCGCTCCATTTTTGTAGTATGATTATGCCTCATGAGGATAATCTTGACCGCTATATGATTGGAAAATCAACGGCTTCGGCTCTCGATTTTGCTGCAATGATGGCAATGGCTTCTCGTATTTATAAAGAGTATGAAAATATTTTCCCAGGTATTTCTAAACAAACACTTTCTGCAGCTGAACGTGCTTGGAATTGGGCAAAAGAACATCCAAATATTTATTACAAAAATCCTCTTGATGTTTCAACTGGAAATTATGGCGATAACAATGTCCGTGACGAATTTTTCTGGGCTGCTGCGGAATTGTTTGTTACGACAAAAAATGACAAATACATAAAAGAACTTGATTTCAATCTTGACTTCGATATTCCAACTTGGGGAGGTGTACAAACATTAGGATTAATGTCACTCGCACTCCACGAATCACTCTTTACAAATTCTCAAAACGATATAAAACAAATTGTGAACGAAAAACTGATGAATTTAGCAAAAAAAATTAGTGCCAATTTTAAGTCTTCTCATCACTGTATTCCTGTAGAAAAATTCGATTGGGGAAGCAATGGTATGATTGCTTCGGCAGGTACAATTGCTGGGTTGGTATTCTTTTTGACTCGCACAAATCCACAATATGAAGAATATAGTTTTGTACGTGTTATGCGAGAATCATTTGATTACATTTTAGGTTGTAATCCTACTGGATATTGTTTTGTCTCTGGTTTTGGAACAAAATATCCTCGTCATTTCCATGATCGTCGTTGTACAGCCGATAGAATAGAAGAACCAATACCAGGCTACGTGGCGGGTGGGGCAACAAATATCGTGATACGCGATTGCGGCAAAAATGGATACCCTTCTTTAACGCCCGCAGGTTGCTATCGCGATGCAATCTGTAGTTTCTCAACTAACGAAATTGCAATAAATTGGAATGGTCCGCTTGCTCTTTTAGCTGGAATGGTGGAAAACGTAAAGTAGAATTAAGAGTTAAGAGTTAAGAATTAAGAGTTAAGAGTTAAGAATTAAGAATTAAGAGTTAAGAATTAAGAGTTAAGAGTTAAGA
>JAZRVS010000051.1:0-3039 GCA_045599365.1 Bacteroidales bacterium | reverse complement strand
GCACCCTTATGGAACTCAAACTTGTCGTTGCCACGCGCCAACTCGCCAAGTATCTTTATAAGAGTTGGATTGACAAGGCATCGGAAGTGTATGCGCAAATCCACGACACTTTGCTTGATTAAAACTGGTGAAATCGCGATAAACTTTGTCAGCGCCCTGCGCCCCCAACAGTCATTTACGATAAGTAAACTCCTGTCGGTTGCGTAGGGCGCTTTCTTGTTTCTCATCAATTTCACACAGTTTTAATTCAAGCAATAAATTTATAAAACAAAAAAAATAAAACGAGCACTAAAAGTGCTCGTTTCCATTTGTTTTACAATAAAATCATAGTTTATATAAACTATCAGAAAATTCCATCTTTTGGAAGTTTTTTGCGTTCTTTGCAGCATTGGTTACGTCTATTTCATTTCCACCGCTATAAATATATTCTATTTTCAATATATCATTCATCGGCACACTATACCAATTTGTCGTATCTTCAAATGTAATACTTTCTAATTTACTACATCCCATAAATGCAAGACTTGCAATATATGTAACATTGTTTGGTATTATCACGTTTTCCAATCCGCTACCAGTAAATGCGCCAACGCCTATTATTTCTACACCATTGCCAATAATCACATCTGTTAAACTGCTACAATTCATGAAAGCGCCTTCTCTAATAATTTTCACGCTGTCTGGAATTGTAATGTTTGTCAACTTAGTACAACCGAAAAACGTACCACTTCCAATATTTGTTAATCCATTTGGCAAAACAATTTCGGTCAAATTTTTACAATTCATGAAAGCATTACCCATTATCTTAACATTTGGATGTATTTCGCAACTTGTGATTGACGTATCTTTTGCTTTTATCAACGCAAAATATGCATTTTCACTATTTCCCAAATAATATGCATTATCGTATTCATTATAAGCAATCATGCCACAATCATCAAAAACACCTTCTCCAAGAATAGAAACACTGTCTGGAATGTTTATATCAGCCAATCTGGAACATCCTTTGAAAGCATAATTCCCTATGCTTACTACACTATTTGGTATCGTCACGGTTTGAAGACCTTTGCATCCTTCGAAAGCAAGAATACCTATGCTTGTTACACCATTGCCTATCGTCACAGTTTGAAGGCCACTGCATCCTGAAAAGGCATCACGACCTATGCTTGTCACACCGTCGGGAATTGTTATACTTTCCAAACTACTGCATCCAGTAAATGCCCCGTCACCTAAACTTGTCACACCATTTGGTATTGTCACGCTTGTCAATCCACTGCATCCTTTGAAAGCATAAATCGGGATTCCCTTGACGTTATTGCCTATCGTCACATTTTGAAGACTGCTACATTCTAAGAATGCGCTACCTTCTATGCTTTTAACGCTGTCAGGAATTGCTATACTTGTCAAATCGCTACAACCAGAAAATGCTCCACTACAAATTATTTTAGCATTTGAATTTATCTCACAACTTGTGATTGTCGTAAATTTTGCTTTCATCAATACTACATATGGATTTGTTTCATTTCCCAAATAATATGCATTGAAATATTCGTTATACACAAGATTGTCACATTCAAAGAATGCTTTATTATCTATGCTTTCTATACTGTCTGGTATCGACACACTTGTCAAACCGCTACATTCACGGAAAGCATAAAGATCTATGCTTGTTACACTGTTGGGTATTGTTACGCTTGTCAAACTTCTGCACCCATAGAATGCCGCAGCACCTATGCTTGTTACACTGTTGGGTATTGTAACACTTGTCAATCCACAGTAGCCAAATGTATATCCACGTATACTTGTCAAACCATTGCCGATAATCACGCTTTCCAAACTACCGCATCCAGTAAATGCCCCGTCACCTAAACTTGTCACGCTGTTTGGTATTGTTATGCTTGTCAAACCACTGCATCCAGTAAATGCCCCGTCACCTATGCTTGTCACGCTGTCTGGTATTGTTATGCTTGTCAAACCACTGCACCCAGAGAAGGCACTATTACCTATGCTTGTAATGCTATCAGGTATTGTCACACTTGTAATACAACTGCAATCTCTAAAAGCAGAGTCACCTATGCTTGTAACTGCAATTCCACTATATTTTGAAGGAATTATTATTTTACTGTCATTTCCGTAGTATTTAACGACAGAACAAGAATTTTCGTCATCCAATCTAAATTCAAAATCAGATAGATTTTCTTCAATATCTTTGTCTTCTTTTTCAGGTTTTGCTGGTTCTTCTTGTTGTTTTTCATTCTCAACTTTGTCACCAACTTCTGAATTATCATCATTTTCATTAGTCGATGGTGCGGTATCATTTGTATTGGTTGCATTATTATCGCCACACGCCACAAGTACCGTCATAAGCAAACAGATGATTATTGCTACAACAATCAATAATAAAATCGGCCTTTTTTTGCTCATAATCTTCTCCTTATTGTTTTAGTAATTATTAAAGGTAAATCAATTATAATCGCATAATATACGATTGTCAAGACGGAAATCACCTTATATGCGATTATGTATATGGGTGAAATATGGAATTGAGTGAAATACAAAAAAGGTTGCGCACTGCAATCAAAGAAAGTGGAATCCCACAAAAAGACATTGCAAAATCAATTGGAGTGTCGGCACAGACGGTTTCAAAATATATGAAAACTGATGTGTTTCCCGCCCTTGACACTTTGTCAAAATTATGCGTTTTCCTTGATGTTTCAGCAGATTTTATACTTGGAATCTCAGACAACTAAAAAGCACCGAATTTTCGGTGCTTTTATTTCACAATTTTTAGCATAATAGTGTGCTTTTTTACTTATATTTATCTTACTTTATTCATAGTGAATAAAACCGCGATATTTGGATGAAGAACAAGGAAACAAAAATCCCGTGGACAGGAGTTTACTTTTCGTAAATGACTGTTCTTTCTGTACTTATTTATAGCGCAATAAAACCGCGCAGTTTTGATGGATGACGCGAAAAGCCCCATCAGAACCGATAGGAGTTTACTTGTTGTAAATGACTTTTATTCCAACTCTTTCG
>JAZRVS010000050.1:0-40634 GCA_045599365.1 Bacteroidales bacterium | reverse complement strand
CCGTGTATGCCGAAGAAGAACCATCAGATACAACAGAAGACAAAACTACCGAGGCAATAAAAGAAATATACAAATGGAAATACAATATTACTCATACTCAACGACATAGAGATGATATTGACACAACAATGAACTTCTTTTATTTGTACGAACCGAATGGCAGTATTGCGGATTATAAAGTTTCGGTTGCAGAATATGCTTCTCCAACATTTTCACTTCAATTTAAACCAAAAACTGCCAATTTATGGTTCTTACAACCGTATGAAACTTCAATTATTACGACAAAAAATATGTCAGAATACTCTGCTCAACGTCCCTATTCTGAATTATTTTATTCTCAAGGATTGAATAGTGAACAAACTGCAAAATTCACACACACTCAAAATATAAACAAATATTGTAATGTTGGTTTCGATATGAAATTCTATAAAACTGTTGGCGAATTTGACAACCAAACAATTAAAGGTCAGCACGTTGCTCCTTGGATTTCATACTATGGCCCTCGATTTTCAACAACATTCAAATATGCATTCAATTGTATTAAACGTGGCGAAAATGGCGGTATCGCAGAAGATTCTTTGTTAAATTACGAGAAATTACTCCGAATGAAACATCCTAACGCTCTTTCCGAAATTCGCTACCAAAACATTGAATTCTCTCAAAAATGGAATTTAAGTCGAAAACCTATCATTGATAGTACTACACAGGATATGATGAGTTATAAAAATGCTCTTGGTTATAGATTGAATTTTTCTTCTGCCAAAAGATATTTCACAGACAAATATCCCGATACAACATTCTATTTCAACACGTTATATGATTCCTTAAAAACAAATGACACCATCATTTACAAACTAATGAATACTGCTGTATTTGTTGAATTACAACGAAAAATTCACAAGACAATCATTGTTATGAACTTCGGTTTGGGTTGCGAATACGAGTCTTTATACTATCACGATTACAATTACTCTATCCCAGAAACAAGTGATCCAAGTGAATTTTATGAAGGAATGTTTGATATATCTCTTCCTCACAAATGGAATTTGGCTCATCAACACAAATATGACTTTACAGGAGCCAAAAAAGGTGCATATTCAATCAACACAAGTATAGACAAGCATATAGATATAAATGAATCAACATTGAAATTTAATGTCTCACATACCTATAGCAAAGCCGACCCACATTTGGCATATTATATGCACCTAACTAACCATTATTCTTGGCTTAATGATTTTGAAGCCGAAAAATCACACGAATTAGGAGGAACTATAACGTCAAGTTGGGGAAATATTTCGGCTGATGTTCATTATTATTTTCTTAAAAATTACATCGCTTTTGATGCTACTGGAAATCCACAACAAACCAATAAAAATGGTAATGCGTTCACGACAAAAATTCAAAAAACGACTCATTTATGGCATTTCCTATTACAAAATGGCATAATTTTTCAAGATGTTGCAGTTGCCGATTACAAATATCCAACTTGGGCAACTTACAACTCTATAGCTTTTCAAGGCGCATTTTTCAGGAAATTGATACATTTTGGTATTGGAGGCGAAATATTGTATTATCCCAAATATCAAACACCAACATTTGACGTTGCTTTAGGCGATTTTATTCCACAAAGCACGTACGAATATGGAGATTTTCCACTTATAAATGCATTTCTAACAATAAAATATAAACCAATCAAACTGTACGTTAAATATACTGGTTTATATGCCTTGTTGAAAGAACAAAACTATACTATCGCTGGTTATCCGCAGTCAAACGGAACAATTTCATTTGGTATTTCTTGGTTATTCTACAATTAATGAAACGATATTTTTTTGCACTATTTTTTCTACTCTATTCATTTAGTAGTTTTTCTCAATCAATAGTTAAAAACATTGTTATTGACCAGTTTGGCTATCGACCACAAGATGCAAAATACGCAATCATACGCAATCCAAAAATTGGATACGATGCGTCAGAAAGTTACAATCCAGGCACCACATTTCAAGTCATTGATGCTGAAACCAAGCAATCGGTTTTTGAAGGCTCTTTAGTTTACAAAACCTCTGGAGAATCAGACAAATACTATGGCGATGAAGTTTGGTGGTTTGACTTCTCCAACGTACAAAAAAAAGGTGTTTACTATATTTTTGATGTTTCAAACAACACTCGCTCCTATTCGTTTAAGATTGCTGATGATGTATATAACTCAGTCCTACAAGATGCTGTGAGAATGTTTTTCTACCAACGAGCTGGTTTTGAAAAGAAAAGTAAATATGCTGAGGCTGCTTGGGCCGATGGTGCAAGCCATATTGGATATAAACAAGATAAAGAATGCAGAATATATTCCAATCTAAATTCAAAAGATTACAAAGACGTTCATGGTGGTTGGTACGATGCTGGCGACTATAATAAATACACTACGTGGGGCTGTAACTACGTAGAAAACTTACTATCCGCATATCGCGAAAATCCAGAAGTTTGGACAGATGATTACAATATTCCAGAATCTGGCAATGGCATTCCCGACATTCTCGATGAAATTAAATGGGAAATGGATTGGATTCTTCGTATGCAAAATGACGATGGTTCTGTTCTTTGTATTGTTGATTTAGAAGGAGGTACGCCACCTTCTACCGCTACTGCGCCAAGTTCTTACGGACCAGCAACAACAAATGCTTCGTATGCTGCTGCTAAAGCATTTGCTCTCGGATCTTTGGTATATAAAAAGATAAATAAATCGTACGCAGAAACACTATATTCTGCCGCTATAAAAGCTTGGAATTGGGCTGAAGCCAATCAAAATGTAGAATTTTATAATTCTCAAAACAATGTCGGTGCAGGAGAACAGGAAGGTGGTAGCGATGATAGAATTGTACAACGTTTTTCAGCTTCGCTATATTTATACGAAATGACTGGAGAAAAGAAATATCTCAACATTTTTGAATCAAATTATTCAAATTTACGATTCTTTAAATGGAGCAATTATTTCAATCAATACCAACAAAATGACCAATTGATGCTACTCCATTACATTACGATGGACAATGTTTCGGAATCACTTCAAAACAAAATACGTTCAAGTTTAAAAATTGCTATTCAAAAATCTGGCGATTTTGATGATATGAGAGCAACCGATTCATATCGTTCATATACAAAACATTACAATTGGGGCTCAAATTCACACAAATGTTTTTATGGAATAATGTATTATTTGTTCGCAGAAAAAGACCTTTGTAACAATGTTAACGAATACAAAACCTATGCTGAAGATTATATACATTACATTCACGGCGTAAATCCTTTTGCTATGGTATATCTTACCAATATGAATGAACGAGGTGCCTCTAATAGTGTCAACCAAATGTATCATTCTTGGTTTTGCAATGGTAGCGAAGAATGGGACGATGTTCGTACTTCTTTATATGGTCCTGCTCCTGGTTATTTAATTGGTGGTGCGTATAGTTTTGAAGGAAGTAACGGCATTCAATCATACAATTGGGACGGTTGTTGCCCTAATAATTGTGGCAGTAGCTATAATAATTCTCTTTGTGATAAATCGCTCTTATTCCCGAGTAATGAACCATTTGCAAAATGCTATAACGATTTTAATGATGGTTGGCCAATGAATTCTTGGCAAATAACAGAACCAAGTTGTGGTTATCAGGTGAATTATATTCGATTATTATCAAAATTTGCAGCAAAAAGTCAAACGGAACCATCAAAAACCGAAAATATTTCAAAAAACAACATAATAATCTACCCTAATCCAGCAACAGATTACATTACAATCACGACAGAAAACACAAACGAAAAAAATATAAAACTATTTGATTTACAATCTCATACCATAAAATCAATTATTACAGAACAAAGCACAATACAAATCTCGGTTCATGATGTTCCATCTGGGACGTATCTTTTACAAATTTTCAATAATGGAAAGTTGGACGTACGAGAGATTGTGATTAAGAATTAAGAATTAAGAAGTAAGAGATAAGAGATAAGAGATAAGAGATAAGAGTTAAGAAGTAAGAGATAAGAGTTAAGAGTTAAGAAGTAAGAGATAAGAGATAAGAGATAAGAAATAGGAATTATGATTTCCTTATTACTAATCATCAATCACTAATCATCAATCACTAATCACTAATCGTTAATCACTAAAACAACTGCTTTCTACCAATTCTTAATAACTTGTTTTGACGTATTGCAACTCTTCACAATATAAGTACCAAGAGGTAGTTTTTCTACGTCAATAACTACGCGAGATGTGCTTGTAGGATAGAAAGAAACATTGTTCACTTTTACACCGAGAGAATTAAATATTTCAATTTCACAAGCGGCAATAGATTCGCCTTCAACAACAAAAACATCTTCATTTGCGATAGAATACACTTTATATGCATTATTTTTCAATGTAGGGCGATTTACGCATTTTATTGAAGAATACGTGTATGCACCATTATAATCTATTTGTTTTAAACGATAATATGAAATACCAGAAACTGGTTTCAAATCTTCATAAGAATAATCGTGAGCAACGCTGGTTGTACCAAAACCTTTCACTGTTCCTAAAGCAACCCAACGAACACCATCTATAGAACGCTCTATTGTAAAATAGTCATTATTTTCTTCGGAAGCTGTTGTCCATTCTAATAAAACTGTATTTTCTAAATTTGTTGCATCCCATCGCTTAATAACAATTGGTAAAAAATTGTATATCACAGCTGGACTATTTTCTGTTAGCACAAGCGGAACTTTTGCCACCATTTCCACACCATTCCACCATGTGTTGATTATATTTTCATTTCCAAAACCATCTTTGGGGAAAATATGCCCACCACCTAGAGAGCCATAATACCCACCATCAGAAACATTTTCAATACCATGACACACTACTGAACCTAATGTTTCTTTTCTGTCCACTTGCCATGCTGTACAATTATTTTTTTCAGAATAGTTTTTAGCCCACGTTTTGCAGTAGGTATATTTCTTTTTGTTTATTGTTACAGTTGCAGTTTTACTGCACGCATTATCAGTTTTCTTTTTACCGACCTTAGTCCCATTAGGTGACCAACTTATACAATATTTTGTCTCTGTTACCTTCGTCGCGCCAGATATGGTTTCTCCTATACGATAGGTAACATTCTGGGTCTCTTGGCCTATTACAGTCTTTGTTCCATCGCCATTATCCTTTGTAATATCTATAGTTTCATTTACATTTTTCGACACAAGCGTACAAGCACCTTCCAAAGATATTTGTGTATCATCCCAAAACAAACGAAGTTGTAATCCTTCTTCATTATCATCAACTGTTGTTGATTGGTAATAATCTTTTGGCAAATTACCATATTGTTCACTTTCTTTCTCCTCTTCCTTGATAGGAGACATGCGATATACTACCAATCCAGGCTCTCTATCTGGATCATCTCCACTTTTTTCGGAATCATAGAACGGAAAATGTGTAACTCCTGAATTCTTTTGATAGTTTACTTCCACATTTCCCGTAACACATTCTCCATCAGAATCTTTTCCATCCCATTTAACATAGAACGTGGAATCATTTTGATATAATCGTCCTGCATCTTCCATCCGCCACACTGTACCACAACACAGTGTTGAAAACAAATCTAACACTACGCCATCATAATAAAACGGACAACTCGCAACAACATCTTCGCCTCCAGTTCCTCCTTCGGCTCCTTCAGTTTCATCTTCTGCCTCTTCAGTTTCACCTTTGTCATCTTCATCATCTTCGCTATAATCACCACAGCCGAATGTTTCTAAAATAGACTCTATAGAACTTCCTTCAGTTTCCGTCCCTATCTCGTAATATAATGTATTTGACAGTGATTTGTCTATTAAACCTCCATCACATAAAGACTCCGTTTCTCCTATATTCAAACAATCATAAATACGTACATATTCATTGTAGACTTCATTTACAGAACATATTGCATATCCGTCTGATATTGTACCACTATTGTAACATTGTGATATTGTATATGCTTCATTATATCCTACAATACCACCACCAGATGTTCCTTCAACATCCCCCACATTCTTACAATCATAAATATAAGGAAGTGCAGTAGCAGTTACATCATCACTATCCACTTTATTTTTCGCATAACCAACAATACCACCAACATTATTGCCTCCGCTTATGGTTCCACTATTATAACAAAAGAACAATTCACGACTATCGTCATTATTCAACAAACCAACTATACCGCCAACATTAGCACTTGAATTTGTAGAAGTGAGACTGCCATAATTATAACAAGAATCAATAGCACATTGCGTTGCCATACCAACTATACCTCCAGTATTAGAAGCAATAGACGATATTGTACAATGATTTGTACAATGTTCAAAACTTGTATTTGTTGCAGTACCGCAAATGGCACCAAAAGAATTTCCATCACTGGCAGAAATACTTCCTTTCACGTGTATGTTGTCAATTGTTGCTCCATCGCAATAATTAAAGAGTCCACATGTTGCATCAGAGAAAATAATTGTATCCTGATCTCCTGCAGAAGCTATATCAGTAGCAGTCTTCACATTAGCAGGATTTTCAACATATCGTCCTGCACCAAAATGTCCTTTGAAAGGTTTTTCCGCGGTACCAATTCCTTGCCAACTCGCATCCAAGTTCACTATTCCAGTATTGAACGCACAATAGAAATATGTATTCTTAAAGCCATCATTATTTGGTATCGTAAACGTACGAGGGTAACAAGTAGTTACTCCATCATCTTTTTTACAATAAAAGTTCTCTATGGTAAACTCATAATCTCCCCCTGTATTCACAGCTGTTGCAAGTCGTTCAAAATCGGCATTACTAGATAATATTACTGGATTTTTCTCGGATCCCAACGATTCGTTTAACTCATATTTACTATCATCAACTTTATCACCATCTTTATACAACACCTTCAAAAGGTCCCCCGGGTTTACACGATCGCTTGTCTCGCCACTTTCTCCCGCCAAACTTATATCGTAATCATACTTATACGTTTGATCAAAAAGAGAAAGGGAATATTTTCGGGAACATCCCTCTGTTATTGGGGAATAACTATACACATGCATTCCCGTTTTTTTCAATTCGGTAGAGTCTTTCCACGGATAATGATAACCACGATCTTTTGCAATATTTGCTTGTAACAAACTTGCAATAACTCTATCGGCAACACCATCTTCATCTGTGTCGAGATGCAATTCAAGCTGCGCATTTTCATTATACAGCAATTGAACCACAAAAATCAAATCCTCACACGTCATGGCATCACCTGCAAACGTCAAATTTTCAGGAAGGTGAGGAAGACTTGCCTTGCCCCATTCATCTTCACTTGGACACGTTAAAAACACCTGATACTCAGGAATATCCTTTGATGGATCTGCCGTAACATGCAAAGACTTCCTGTCCTTCTCCATATCTCCTGTAGACTTTGATCCATAGGAATTACATGCAATAACAAACTGATACGGTTTGAATCCAGAAAGATATACTTTTGAGACATAATTGTCTGTTGACATAGTATAAAAGGTTGTCCATGCTTCGTTACTCGAGCCATTCGTGTTTAAGCCCCACGCTCTTGACCAAACACGTCCATCAATAGCCTTTGCCGTCCCTGCAACAATTTTATTGTCAGTACCAATTGTTGCTGTCTTTGTATCAACAACAGTAACATCAAATAATTCCAATGTATATGCCGTACCTGATGCTTGTTCTGGTACAAAATCAGAACCATTGTCAAACTCCAAGAAGTAATTTCCCTCCATCGTAGGAACATACTCTATATAGTTATAGCCATTGGAATTAATAGATTTCGGACCATAGTACGCTTGAGCGTACGTACTAATGTATCCTGTTTGTCCACTTGACGGAAGCGCATAGCCCTTACATTCTGTTATGCTTCCACTCCCTCCATGCTGTATATCTGTAGTTCCACCAATGACAACATTGCCGTCTGGGTCACACAATCTATATTTTAGTGACGTGCTACCATTAAATCCAAATTGAATTCTCTCTGTTGTAGGGTCAATTATTCGAATCTGCAACTTGTTTGGCTCATCACAATGAGTTCCAGTAGAATGATTGTAACGAGCAAAAGGACGAGAAATACCAGAACCACCTTCTCGAGCGCCTATATTCAAATAGCAATTCCCTTTCGGCTGTGGATTCGTTTCCGTGCCACAATTAGGCATAAGCTGCTTTGTTCCGTCCGCAAATGCGAAAGAAACAATAAGAAAAACACTTGCAAAAATGAGATAAATATGTTTCATAAGCACCTCACTCCTTTTTCTTATTCGCCTATAAAAGTTTGTTGCAAGTTATGAATTTTTTAGGGCCAAAAGCAAGTATTTCAAAGGATTTTTTAACAAAAAATGAGACAACGAGGAAGTTAAGAGTTAAGAGTTAAGAATTAAGAGTTAAGAAGGAAAGAATATACAAGTTGGCTGCACAATCATTTGCTATCAGATATCAGCAGGCAGTTTCCAGTTTTATTTCCATAATGCTAAGTTGATTACACAAAGATCTCGTCTGGCAACTGACAACTGACAACTGGAAACTGGAAACTGACAACTGACAACTGGAAACTGACAACTGACAACTAAATTGCTGCCAAGATGTATATTGTTACCAATTTATTTTTTACCGTATGGCGGACGAGAATCTGCCGCAATACGTACATAAGATGTTTTCTTAACAACATCTTTTAACAACTGCCAATCATTGCTTTGAATGTTATCGGAATAGTTTTCTAAACAAACACAAAGTTCCTGACTTTGCTTATCCTTACGAACAAATCCGCCATTTAAATTATGTTTTTGTAGATAATCTTTCAAAACCGCAAATTTCTTTGGCGAAAATTTATCAATATCTTCGCTCTCGCCAGTTCTACTGAAACCTCCTTTTGTTTCAATAATCCAAGTCTCACTATTAGCTAAGCCAAGAATATAATCTGGATAGAAAGATTTCAGTTTGCCGAAATTATCGGTATAAACAATTGAAAAATACTCATTTCCTTTGTCTCCATTCTTGTAGAACCATTTCACTGTATCACACGACTCACAGAATTTTTCAAACGCCCGTTCCGAATCGGAACGTGGTTCAGCCGACTGCAAATAACCTTTATAGACATTCTTGCTGCAAGATTCCTGCGTCTTCGAATGTTCGTCGTATGTAAAAATGGTTTCCTGCGGAATGTGAAAGTCGTACTCCGTAATTTGATTTGCCATTGGCAAAGAGGTTTGATTCAAATCGGCAGCCATGGCTTGAGTTATATCATGGCGGAGTTTGTCGGAATTATTGATGACAAAGGCATACAAATCACGAATTTCCAATTCCAATATGCGCTTTGTGAATTTGTCTTTTTTGCCGAACAAACGTCGGATGATGATGTTCATCTGATCGTATGAAAGTCCTATTTTTAAACCAATATTGGCAACGTGATGATGAAATTCGCGACCGTGTTTGTGCGTATTTAATGTTTCACTTAAATTGACATCATTCAACTGATCAAACTCCGACTGACTTATCTGACGTACATCTCCTGAAACCGTATGTCGCACAATATTTTTTGAAAAAATATAACCTTCTGATTCCAAACGTGTTTTGTTGGTTTTATAGTTCTTATCTGTTTTATATGTTTGCTTAAAGAAATTTGCAATTGCTGTAAGTGCCTGCTGACTATTTCGTGCTATGGTTGTTAAGTCCGACTTATATTGTCCTTTCAGTGTAAATTCCTTGTGTTCGTTTTTCAAATACAATTTTATAGCATTTAATGCGCCTTTGCCCATAGAAGTCTGGACTCCTTCGGTAAATTTTTCGTCAAGAGTGTAAAGGTAGCAACTGTCGAGCAAGCCGTTTTCGTAGTGCTTTGCTTCTGGCATACGACGTATGCGGCCAATAGTCTGAATCTCGAATGTTTCGTTCATATTGTCGCGAAGTTTCACGAGAATATGCGCACGCGGGCAGTCCCAACCCGTTGCTACAGCTTGCTTTATTATTACGGCAATTGGTTGTGCATCATTGGCTTCGATTCCGTCAAGATTCTCTTTTTTGTCGCTGAGCCAAATGGCCAATGAACCATTTTCGTAAGTGATTTGTTTTCCTTCAAAATAGTTTTCCACTTGTTCAAGCAAAACATCGTTTTTATTCGGCAGCTGAACGACAATAAGAGGATTTACATTTGAATTTCTTTGCAAAAACCCGCTTCTCAGCGCGTGCTGTTTTTCCAAAGCCTTATCAAGCAGAAATGTTATCTGATCGTCGGTGTTTTCATCTTTTTGGAAATTTTCGTTGATGATGAGCAGCTTTTTTATCAAACCCGATGCTATTACTTCGCTTTCTGGCACTTCGATAAATGTAACCGCATCTTTGTTGAATCCTTTGGGCGTTGCCGATGTACGAATAATTTTATCTGTTTGGAAATACTGGAGTATTTCGTTGGCTTTCACGCTGTCGTTCTGGTGGCTTTCGTCCACGATTATTTTGAACTGCAAACCATTGTTTCGTGCTGTTTCTATGTGTTCCAAGAGGTTTTTACGTTCACCGTCTTTCAGTGCATTGTTTCCTTTTTTGGTGAGTTTTTCCCAGTTGATGAAACAACTGTCGTTTTCGGCAAAACCGCTCGTCATCACATCAGACAAGAGCTTGGTCTGCGCATTGTGAATGTATTTGTCCATTTTGGCTTTGCTCTGTTCCTCAAGGTCGCCTTTGCCTGGAGTAAGCCATACAAACACAATATTCGGTACGCTTTTGCAATATTCATCCATGAAGTGAGTAAGAATGATGGTTTTGCCACTTCCCGTAGGACTTTTCAAGATGATTTCCTGTTTGTCGTTTTCCATTGCTTCTTTGAGTGCAGCAATGGCTGTCAGTTGAAATTCCGCTAAATTCATGTTGTTTCCTCCTATCGGTTAAGTTCGTTGTAATAATAATCGGGAATGACATTCACCTTGATACCCTTTTCTTGCAAAAACGATTCTTGTTCGGCTGTCATCAGCACATCGTGACCGCGATACAATGTAGAAACTCGGCACGCCGAGCCTCCACGACCGTCAGCCACAAATTTTTCCATTTCGGCATCGGTAAGCACGATGGCGATTTCGGCATTGCCGTTGAAATTGACGCCGTTTTCCAATTCAACCAGTTCGCGAATGTGCAGCAGCAATTCATCGGCGTATTCGTAATACATTTTTTCATCTATTTTCACGAAATCGATTTTGTAGTATTTGAGAGAAGCGTCGTATTTTTCGTTGTACTCGCTGCCATCTTTGCGTTTGCCAGTGATGACAGTTTTCAAACGTTCGTAGGTAACATCACGGCAGATGTTGTTTTCGTTGTTAGTGCAGAGAATGAATTTGCTTTTTGTTTTTTTTATGAAATTGTAATTCAACAATGCATGACCAGTCGAACCACTTCCAGCAAAAAAATCTAAAACGGTTTTCGACCCTTTAGATAATCCGCTCATGTCTAAGCAATGTTGTAGAAATGCAATAGGTTTTTTCCCATTCCTGAACTCAACATCTCCTTCGTAGCCTACATTATTGAAAGATTGTTCGAAATCAAGAAGATTTGCATAAGGAACATCTTTTGTTTCTGTGCGAGATTTTGGTACGCCTTGCAAATAATCTCCATTTTTTCTGTTCCGTTTGTCTGGTATGATGAAATACCTATAGCCAAACTCATCATCTCCCATGTTTTCAACTTTATACAAATAACCAAGTTTCTTTCCCATAAACTGATTCAAATGTGCCATGAAAAACCGTCCACTACTATTACCATCTTTTATACTGCCTCGGATACTTATTTTTTTGAATTTCTTTGAAGAAGGTTCTCCGCTTTGTAATTCATATTGTTCTGGTGCAAACACCGAAACGGTTTTGTTTCCCATTTGAATTGTTTCTTTTGGGGCTTCAAGTTCTTTAATTGTCCAAACATAGTCATCATTTGAGCTGTTGTCAAAAACCCGTTTACTTGTTTTGTATTTAGTAGATTTCCTGTAAAACAATAGATACTCAAACACTTCATGAAAATCTTTATCACCTTTTAGTATTCGGTTTTCATGTCTCACTTTTACAGCAAAGGTTGTCAAATAGTTGTCTTCTCCGAAAATCTCGTCACATAGTAATTTCAATCCAAAGACTTCATTTTCATTTATTGAAATTAAAATATTACCAGTTTCTTTCAATAATGATACAGCAATCCTAAGTCGGGATTCCATAAAGGACAACCATTTTGAATGACGAAATAAATCGTCTTTGTTTACAAAATTGTCATCGTATTGGAAATCATTACTCCCTGTATTATATGGCGGATCAATGTAAATCACGTCAATCTTTCCCTTGTGCGTTTTTTCAAGGAGTTTTAATGCAGCAAGGTTGTCGCCTTCGATGAGGAAATTCATTTCGCCGCCATTGTCAATGAAAAGGTCTTTCTGCTCGGTGAGGACTGGCGTGTGAGTTTCGAGCATTTCGTCAATCTTTTCACGGTGCTGTTCAAAGACAAGCCCATATTTCTTGCCTTTCACATCTTTGGTAATTTCATCAAGATATTGCAGTAAGTTGCCCGTGTTTTGGTCTTGCTGGGCAGAGGCAATGTAAGTGCGAATTTGCTGAATTTTATTCAGCAAGTCTTCGCGATGTTGTTTGGATACATTCATCGGCGTATGCTTTTAAAGCGTTCAGCATACTTACTGGAAACACGAGCTGCAAACTCCCAAAGAATGAAAAAAGCGTGAACTTCGCTTATCATACTCAGTGGGAATTTGCAGAGACCCGTGTTTATGAACAAGTTCCGTCCACGCCAAAGCGCAGACGTTCACTGAACTTATTCGTCATAAACACATCTCTAAAATCTGCAAATTTTACTGAGTATCCGAATAAATAGCAAACGCTATGTTAATTAATATGTTAGTTAAAGTTTATTTTTTTATTAGTCTTTTAAATTTTCATTTTGAAATATAGTCTTTATCTATCTAAATTTCTGTTAACTATTGCCTTTAGTTCCTCAACATTAGGCAAGTAAAGTTGATATTTTGAGACGAATAAATTGGCATCCATACCGTATGTGGCATACTCCACCAATAAATCATCTTTGAAATGCGAAAGAATAATTCCTATCGGAGGATTATCATCTGGCATATTCTCCTCTCTTGCAAAATAGCCAAGATACATATTCATCTGCCCAATATCTTCGTGTTGCACACTATCTCGTTTGAGATCTATCAGAACAAAACACTTCAATATACGATGATAAAAAACAAGATCGCAATGATAATGGCGATTGTTTATGGACATTGGATATTGCCTTTTTACAAAAGCAAGACCTTTGCCCATTTCGAGTAAAAACATCTGTAGGTTATCAATAATCTTTTGTTCAAGTTCCGTTTCGGAGTAACGATAATCTTCTGGTATCCCAAGAAATTCAAGAGTATATGAGTCTTTGATGATATCTTCGGGCTTATTCACTATAATTCCTTCATTTGCCAATTGCAAAATGCCCTCCTTGTCTTTGCTTGCCGCCAAACGAAAATATAGAGCGGAAGACATTTGTCGTTTCAATTCTCTAAAATTCCATTTCTGCGAAGCACATTCTTTTTCATAGAAACTGCGCTCAAGTTCATCGTCTATTTGCAGTAACTGGCAGATATGAGACCAACTTAAATTGTCAGACAATGTCTGACAATTTGAATATACAAGATAAAACTTCTTCATATTCACGAGATTAGGACGGCTAAAACCTCTTCCAAACCGTACTGTGAGAATCTGTGAAAGTTTCGTCAATGGGGATTTTCCGTATGCAACTTTTGCCTGTCCGTTCTGCTCAAACTCAACAATGTATTTACCTATATTCCAATATGTTTCAATCATTATGCGATTGATAGTGGAAGATACATTTTTTCTGCTCTCCGTCAACAACAAACTGATTTGTTCAACCAAAGGTTGATACATTTTGTCGTCTATTTCTTCACGAGTTGATATGTTGATATCTTTTTTATCCATAATCTATCTAATCAAACGCCATGATTAATAACATGTTAGTTAAATTTCATTTCTTTCCTTTTCATGTTCTATTTTCAACTCTTCCTCTGCGGGTAAAGTTAATTAATATTTAAATGCAAAAAATAATTTTGGAAACAATATACATATTAGCAGAACAATCATTTGTATCCAGTGTGTCAGTAGTCTATTTTCACTAAAAAATTCGTCAAACAACTGATAACCGCCAACTAACAACTAAATTACTATCAAGATAAATATCATTAACTTTGCTAAAGGAATGTTTTTTAGCAACAATTCATTCAATCACAATTCGTCCAGCAATGTTTGAAACCATTTTATCTTTTTGTAAAGATTCAACAATATTTTTCACCAGAGTCAAATCGTAGTTTGTTAGCATTGCTACTTCTTCCGCTGTTAATGGTCCATTTTGTAATAATAATCGCAAAACAGCAGCTCTTTTTTGTCGAAATGAACCTTCAAATTTCGATTGTGTTGTATGTTTTTGCGATTGTTTATTAAAATTTCCCACTGTTTTTTTCAAATATGTGCCATAATCCATCAAAGCCCAATACCATTGCCGAGGATTTTGCTTGTATAAAACTTGTTCTGCAAGATGCTTCAAAACAGATTCTTCAATTTTTTCTCTTTCTTCTTGAAAAAAATGATAAATCAAAACTGTTCTCACGTTTGTTTCAAGAAATACTAATGGTTGATTAAAGGCATACACAAGTATTGATGCTGCCGTATTCTCCCCTATTCCTGGACATTTTTGCAAAATAGATTGTTCTATTGGAAATGTTTCAAATTGAACAATTTGTTGCGCTGCTTGATGTAGAAATTTTGCTCGTCGATTGTAGCCTAAACCAGACCAATAAGCCAAAACATTTTGAAAATCAGTTTGTGCCAAATCTTGTAGTGTGGGAAAAACTATTTTAAATTCTTCAAATTTTTGTAATACTCGTGATACTTGCGTTTGTTGCAACATAACCTCTGACAACAAAACATTATATGGATTTGTATCACATCGCCAAGGCATTTCTCTATACAAATCTCTCCCCTTTTGTAACACAAACTGTTGAAATTCTTCTATTTGCTTAGTTGACAAATGAATGAGATTCATATCAAAACCTAATCTTATTAGAAAAGAAAGACGCGATAAATCGCGTCTCTACTAATCACTAAATACTAGTACTCTTTTTCTCCACACGCTTTGTATGAATTATTGATGCAATGATACCTGCCGCCAAAATTACCACAATTGCAAGCAATGAAATGCCAATTGAGATGTGGAAAAATCCAGACAAAAGCATTTTTACACCAATAAATAACAACAAAACGAACAAACTTACTTTCATATACTCAAACTTGTTCAATACTGATGCAAGCACAAAATACAAGGAACGTAATCCCAAGATTGCGAATATATTAGAGGTAAATACTATAAACGAATCTGTTGTTACAGAAAAAACAGCAGGAATTGAATCTACTGCAAATAAAATATCCGTTGATTCTATAACCATTAAAACTACGAATAATGGTGTAACAGCCTTAACGCCATTAAGTTTTGTAAAAAAATGTCCTTCATCAAGTTCGGAACTCACAGGATACATTTTTCTAATAATTTTTATAACAACACTTTTGTCTGCATCAAACTCATCATCTTTTCCAAACATCATTTTTAGTGCTGAAATAACCAACAATGCACCAAAAACATACATAACCCACGAAAAACGATTAACCAATGTTGCTCCCAAAACAATCATTATTCCTCGGAAAACTAATGCGCCTAAAATTCCCCAAAACAATACCTCATGTTGATACTTTCCTGGAATTTTAAAATAAGAGAACAACATTGCCATTACAAAAATATTATCCAAACTCAGTGCTTTTTCAATCAAATATCCTGTTATGTATTGCAACCACGCATCAAATCCATCGCCACTATGAATTGTTACATCTGGCGACGTTGAACGCAAAGTAAACCAATCATGTTGATAAACAAAGAATACCAATACCGAAAAGGCCAATGCACAACCAATCCAAATGCCTGTCATTTTCAAGGCTTCAGATGTAGAAATTTCATGCTTAGTTTTATTAAAAACCCCTAAGTCTAATGCCAATAAGGCAACGACTATCAAAAGAAAAATAATCCAAGCTATTATTATCATATTTCAAAAATTAAAAAGTATATCGCGCTGCAATTGTTGGATAAAACGCGCTTACAAACACATCTGAATTGAAATAAACGCCATCACCGAAATAAGGTCCTATTATTGGTCTTAAATCAACTGAGACGGATAAAGGAAACCAGAAATTATATTCCAAGCCACAAATACCAGCAACACCAACAAAACATCCCAAATCTTCATTTCCATGATGATAACGATTTGCCCAAATAAAGCCTAAACTACCGCCAACTCCAGCATACCAATTCCAATCACCTTTGCTTGACCAACGTGGTGAGGCAAAAATCCAATTATACAACGCTGTTGCTTGACAACCACGTCCCCAATACCACATACCGCCATCAAATTCCCAAAAATTTGAACTTCCAGCATCCATTTGATATGACACTTCAAATGAATTAGATAGACGTAAACCAATTGCTCTTGATTGTGCATACGCACCCGTTGCACACAAACTAACGATAAAACCGATTACTAATAATTTTTTCATTTTTTATTTATGTTTATTTGAATATGGAACAACACCTTTATTTTTACTCTTCTTATTATCTAACATAGAGGCATTTCTATCTTTTCCACTATGAGAGCCTTTCTTAGTTTTATCAACACAACCAAATACCAAATTACACCCCATTCGCACACTCAATGAACGAGTTCCTGCAGGAAACAATGCTGCACCTATCAAATTATCAGATACAAAATACCACTGTATTGGTCCTGGATGAACTGTAAATCCTAATCCTATATTATTATAATTACCATTCAAACAAGAATAACTAAGCGTTGCTGCTGTAAATTTAAATGGTTTGAAATTAGCAGTTAACGTAAACGAAGGACGAATCTTATGTGGCAATAATTCCATTTTTGCTAAAGCACCAAACGAAATTCTCTTTGCAATAAGATATTTCGCACCCAAATAAAATTTTGTCGGCAAAAACGTTTTGTACGAACCTTCTGTATATGAAATTTCTGTAAAATGATCTGTTATTGAATCCATATCAAAAGTATCCTCAAAATCATCAATATCCAAATTGGAAACAACAACGCCATTAAAATTCATAGAATCTTCATCATACAATCCAAATGTTCCAGCATTTGTCTTCCAATTGATAACCCCCAAATCTTCCACACTAAAATAACAAGAAAGTGAACTTGTTATATCTTTGGAAACACCAAAATCCATAGCAAAACCATAATTTCCTGTTGTGAGTGCATAATTTTTTATGTACGATGACTCTTCGGTAATGTCAAGAAAATCAATATCATCAACATAACCTTCTTCGTCAAATGTAACTTCTAAAGGCATATTTGTTGAAACCTCATAATTTGAAGTAACATTCATATAATTAGTCTTGTCTGCCGTTGTTAACCGAAGGTCTGACGATGCAGTTTTTACATTAGCGACACCAATCAATAACTTTGCTCGCAAGCCAGCAGAAAATGTCTTTGAAAATTGATGTTGGTAGCCCAAAGCTAATTGATGATAGTACATTGCGTTAACACCCAGACCTGTAAAATCGGCATCGCGAACTTCATCATTTCCCTTTGCTGCAAATTCAAACAGTGACTTTGGCATTCCAAAATCAAAAAACATTCGTTCTGAAAGATCAAATGAGAAAAATTCATTCTTTCCGACCCTAAAACCAAAATTCAACAAATCAAGCTGAAACTCCGTTGAAATATAATTGACCTTTCTAAGTTTTTCCAAAAAATCATCAATATTCGCAGTTGGGTGCAATGGTGTTATCAATGAATCTGAATATGATCCTTCTCCGTGGAAAATAACATCATTATAGTCTATTGGCGTATTAAGAGCAAACATCATTGATGGTGGCAATTGCCCAAATACAGGAATAATAAGACCTCCAATATAGAATTTACAACTTGGTGTTTGTGCTGGATTTATCCACGATGACTGTGGCAATCTATCCATAAAATACATTGTATTATCAACTTGAGCCGACAATCTCAAGATTGACGAAAAAACAAGCATATATATTAGCACAAATTTCTTCATCATCTTGACGTATATTTAAATTTACAATTTGCTGACAAACTGAATTTTAAACCATAATATGAATAAAATATTACTGGTACATCGCCATTTTTATCTGTTTCCAAGAAAACTTCAAGTTGAAGTTTGTTTGATTTTACAAAATTTTTCAAAATATCATCACTATCAGTCAAGTTCTTTTCTACCTGTGATGTTTTTTTTGTATCCCGAGAAACTTTACCAGAAGCATCTGTTGGAGCAGCTTCAAGTACTGTCCAATCTAAAACTCCAAGATATTGTTTGTCTGCTGGTTGCGTTGTGTCAAGCATAGAAATTTTCAATGTAGCATCTAATGGGAATTGATGTTCAATGTCCATATATAACTGCATTCTTTCAACTTTTAGTAAATCACCATCAGTTAAGTTTTCATCGCCTGTCAAATCTTTTGCTTCGCTTCTAAAATCCGACAAATCAAGATCTACAGTTTGAACCAATACCAAATCTTTCACAGAAAGATTCATAGGTAATTCAATTTGTACGCCCAACTTTGCAGTCCCTTTATTGGAAACACAATTCAAAATTGATTCTCCATCAGCAACATCTGAATTTACGAACAACTTACCTGAATAATCAATTGTTTTCGGCATAATCTTCGTAAAATCGACAATATTAGAAGTCTTATTGGTAACGCTAATATCTGTAGTTATTGCTTCTGCATTATTCACTTGTTCACACGATGGTCGCGCAATTCTCCATTTATTTTGGTTGCCAGAAAAAACATCAACACTATTTCCCTTGTCATCTTTCCCAACAAGATCCAATTGTAAATCGCCACCAATACCAACTGGATTATCAAATGTTACGTGTACTTTTGGATCGTAAAAAACAAAATCACCACTCACAAACTCTTCAACATAGTCATTCAAATCAAAATCAAGTGTTTCACTGAATAAATCCTGTTCAAATTTGCCTAAATCTCCTTCAACATAGGCAAACTTAATACTATCCGTATTTCTAATTTGAATATTGATATACTGTTTGGGGCCAAATTCCAACATTCCCCCCGTTGTATGAACCCTATAACCAATTTTTATTGGGATAGAATTATATGCAATATTAGGATTTTGAGTCAAATCAATATTTTCACCATTCAAACTCCAATTATTAGAATATGTTGGTTTACTATTGGTCATTGCTGCACATTTACGAACTGGTGACACTCCATTTTCGGAAATTGATGGAAATTCCGCGATAAACTCTGTTGCAATTCCTATTGTTGACTCTATATCATAATGGAAAGTACCTTCAGCAACCAATACATTGAACAATTTTCTGTTTTCATCTTCATCTTTCATTGTCATATATAATGTGGTATCCATACTCAATTCCTGTTCTGGAACATACGCTTTGCCCGAATATGCAACCAAATCACTCATTTCTATATTGAGTAAAAGTCCCATTTCATCTAAATTGGTAACCACATTATTCGATTGACCAATTCTCAAATTTTTAAAACTATAGTAAAACTCACTATTCAAGTACGATGAATCTGCATCAAATGATTGTTTTTGTGGACCTCCTTGACTAATCCAACTTGGAAAACCAGAATAATCAAAAGAACCAAACTCTACATATTCGTCCTTTTCATTGTACGAACCAATTTCAACATCACAATAGAAATTAAATCCACTAGAGTTAGTACAAGACAATGTTATTGTTCCAGATTTCAAAACAACGTATTCAAACACGTCTTTTACATTGACTTCCTTTCCAAAATTTGCTTTAATGAAACCCTTCACCGATTCTGGAACTTCTTCTATTGGATACTTTTTCTGAACTGTTGCATTTTTTTCACTCATTGACACTATTCCATCGGCTGCATCTGAAATGAATTCGTCATAAATTGATGTTGAGAAATTATCTTTAATCAAATCACCAATTGTTACATAACCAATTGGAAATGAAACATTTTCAACAGAAACAGGTTTCAAATACACTATTGTATCAAATGGATCCAGAATTGGAAGATGCATTACATCTATCACTCGAGCCGTATCAATCGTATATACAAATTGAACGACCTTATCATCGGCATTTGAACCATATCCTAATGTATTTTCACTTACATGTTGTAATGTATCTTGACGTTCTCTTGCCAAATTGGCTAATGTTAAATCAGCTGTCGCAATGGGCAACGCCATAGATGGATTCCATTGTATTTCGTCAGAAAATTTTTCATCAAGGTCAAAATTATCTTTAACACAGGACGAAAAAACAAACAAAAACACATAAAATAAAGCAAAAAGCTTCCTTGAATAGATTTTACTCATTCTACGACTTATTTTTTCACTGTGTAATAATACAATATATTTTGTTCCGTTCCAACGATAATATCAAAACCTTTTAAATTTTTATCCACAATACAGACATCAAAATCTGTTTGTGCTTGAATAGGGAATCCCTTTTCTAAAGTACCTTTAGAATCAAACACATATATATTTCCATCTTCTGCTGAAACACCAATTTTTAAATCGTCTCCAGTACCGACAATAAATGGATTTTTCAAATTTGACGAAGCTGAATAATGGAACATTCGTTTATAATCTTGTCCATACCCCTCTATTTTTGTTCCATCAACAAAAATATATTCTCCATTTCCATCGTCATTCAAATCTGCCATTAAGAAATAATGTGTGGCAGAATGTGTTCCACAATTAGACGTTGTTTGTATTGTCCCATCAAGGAAAATTTCACGCAAATTTCCATCTACATCAGTCGTAACGAAACGAGACAATGTTTCATCTGCCCCCGAAACAAACTCAATTTGTGCATAAGGTGCTTTTTCTATCAAATCATCAACTACAATACGCTTTTGACCTTTCCGATTTACGACATAAATATGGTATTTATCTGCATATACGATATAATCTTTTCCATCTTCCGAAAAATGACGTAGCGGCATTGTAATTGGATTTTCAGTAGTTGCCTCCCACTCCATTTTCATGGGAATACCAGATGTTATTGAATATAAATTTATGGTTGTATCTTCGCAAGGAATAACGATACGATATGTACAATTTTTATCGTAATCAAATACTGATAATGGCGATGATGCCGATGAAGTTAATCCAAATGGAAAGCCCGTAACAGCATCTCCATTTCTATCAAGCAAATACACTGTATGTTTTGTATTGAAAAGATATTGTGTTTTCTTGTTTTTATATACATCAATAATCTGTATATCTCCCATTATTGGACCATCAAGTTGTTTTTTCCATAAAATATTACCAGATTGATTTTCAATCATATACAAAGAATAATTCACATCTTGCAACAATGTCAAATCTTCATTCCTATGAGAAACGAACATTGTCGGTTTTCCAATCATTGTTGAATCAAGACGAATTCGCCATCTTCCTTCTGGTTTGTCATTTTTTATTGATTGTAACGAAAGACAAATGCTACTATACAATTTTTCATCATTGTCTGCTATCAACTGATACGAAACTGCATTCAATAATTTTAAATTCTCAACATAGTCATCATAAACTCTCGCTGTTTTTTCATTAAAAAAGGTTCTAAGATAGTCTATTGAACGAGGTATAGATACGTACGTATAAAGAGAATACGAACTTTTTAATTTTTCTTCAAATCTTCCATAATTCATATCTGCTGCCAATGTCGCACCACGATTATTGTCATTTAAGAACATTTCAAGAGATTGTTCCGTGTTTGAAAAAATCATATATGAATCAAGGAATGCGACATATTTTGCTGAAACATTGGAAAATAGATTCCCAAACAACTGTTGTGGCAATCGAAGAATTGGCATCGCGTATATGGTGTAATCTCCATAATCTGTGGTTTTTACAGATTCATTATGCGATTTAGCATACGACTCCAACATACCATAAAAATCCATTTCAACTTGTTCTGAATTTTCAATTTCAAAAATAGCATACGAGTTTTCATACATATTATCCGATGTAGATGGCAAAACAGCAAGCCCCAATTCATCATCTAACCAAGAATAAAACAAATCTAAAATCGTAACTTTTGAATCCAAGGAAAATTCGTTATTCAAATTTTGTATATTTTTCTGATACGATGTTAAGAAATTATTTTTCGACAAATAGCCTTCAAATTGAGTTTTATATTTTGATTTATCACTTATACCCATTGCCACAAAATGTGCTGTGGTTGACGGCAAAATGGAAGGTAATTTTCCTGAAACTTTCTTCTGTCCATCAAACAAACCTATATATTCAGAAAGTGCATTAGTTGAATCTTTAATAGTATAACCTGTAAACCAAACTAAATTTGTTTTTGCGGAATAATCTAAATCAAACTGTGTCCATCCTGCATAGTGCGGATACTCACGTTTTGAAGCAATAAAACTCTCCGATGCAACTTGCTGAAAGACAACAGACATTCTATCGTAATTCATATATATAGTTACAACGCCTGAACTTTTATTGATTTTCTGAAAATCAGCACACTGATTTAAATTCGATTTCTCTTTATATGCTTTTAAAGAGGATTCCAAAGACAATCGAGATTCACTCAAAAGCAATGTATTTTCATAAACACAAAATGTCATTGTTCCTCTTTGAAAAGAATCAGTTACGTACGAATATATAGTTACACCATCATCATCTTTCTCTTCGCTATCAACAACATTAAACGCAGTTTCAATATATTTTTTTACCAATGATTTTTGCGAAGCAGAAAGTGGAATCACATACAAAAATTCCAATTTATTCTTTCCCAATTGTTTAACCGCACTTATAAACTGATTTTTTGCAAATGATTCAAAGTTACTATTATTCGTAGCTGAAACCAACTTTTCAAGGACCATATACGTTTCACCAGCAAAAGGAAACTTCGACACTCCATCAATCAATTTATTATCTGATGTTAGGTACTCTGTAGCTTTAGATAGATTTTTTATATCAAAAACCAATGCTACATCGTTCGGAATCATATCGTATGCCTTATTCTCAACTGTTTCTGTACTTTTTAAGAAAATAGTAAGGAATACTCCTATTCCCACAAGACACATCAAAACTATTGCTATGATAAATTTTCTTTGCATACCAAAAGACTACTATCGCAAAAGTAAGAAATTTGAACATTTATTTCAAAAAAAACATTTCAAAAAAGCATACGACTATTATAATTTGTAAATTTACCTCGAAAAGAGTAATTAGCGATTCTATAAAGGGGTATCGCATACGCTCATGTAATGATTTAAAATATGAAAATAGTAAAAATTATACTTTCAGTTGCATGTGCTTTGGTTCTTGGTGTTTATGCCTATTGTGAAATTTCATCAGAGGACAACAACACTGCAACAATTCAGCAACAACCCAAAGAAAAACAAGTCATTGTTGGTGCAGAACGAATGTTAGAATACTTACCTATTCTACAAGGAAAGAATGTTGTAGTTGTCGGCAATCAAACATCAATGGTAAAGAAATGCCATTTAGTTGACACTCTACTCCATAGTGGCATTTCCGTAAAGAAAATTTTCACACCAGAACACGGGTTTCGTGGTACTGCTGATGCAGGAGCATCTGTATCCAATGGTATTGACACAAAAACAGGATTGCCAATTATTTCACTTTACGGAAAGCATAAAAAACCGACACCAGATGATTTACAAGATATTGATATTGTTGTCTTTGACATTCAAGACGTTGGTGCTCGATTCTACACATACATATCAACAATGCATTACGTGATGGAAGCTTGTGCAGAAAACAATGTTGATTTTTTGGTTTTAGACCGCCCAAATCCTAATGGATTCTACGTGGATGGTCCTGTTCTAAAACCAACGTGTACATCTTTTGTTGGAATGCATCCAGTACCAATTGTTCACGGAATGACAATCGCAGAATACGCATCAATGATTAATGGTGAAAAATGGCTTAAAAACGGTATTTCTTGTAAACTACAATACGTTCTATGCGAAAATTATGACCATACCACTAAATACTCCATTCCTATTGCTCCATCACCAAATCTGCCAAATATGCAGGCTATTTATTTATACCCAACCCTTTGTTTATTTGAAGGAACTGCTTTAAGTGTTGGACGTGGTACCGATTTTCCATTTCAAGTAATTGGTCATCCAAATTATAACAATAGCGAATTTTACTTTGTTCCAGAGAGCAAAACTGGAGCATCAAGTCCACTATACGAATTAAAGAAATGTTTCGGCGTTGATTATCGCCACTATCCGACCGATAGTATCAAAAAATTGGATATTTCAATATGGATAAATGCCTTCAAAAACTATGGCGGACAAGAAGCATTTTTCAATAGATTTTTCATAAATCTGTCAGGAACGCCTGAATTACAGCGAGCATTAGAATTAGGATTATCCGAAGAAAAAATTAGAGATTCTTGGCAACAAGACCTTAATTTGTTCAAAAAAACAAGAGAAAAATACTTGTTGTATAAAGACTTTTAAATTAAGAATTAATTTTGGAACCAACATACAACTTGGTAGCCTCCAATCACTAATCACTAATCACTAATCTCTATTCATATCGCAAGGCAACTATTGGATCCAAATTTGCAGCTTTTTTCGCTGGATACCAACCAAAAAATATTCCAGTAACTGCACATACCAAAAATGATATAAGTAATGAAGATCCTGTGATTATCGTTGGCCATTGTGTAAATACTGTTGTTATTTTTGCTGCTGCAATACCAAAAACCACACCTATCAAACCACCAGTAACACTAATGAAAATAGCTTCTGTCAAAAATTGAAGTAAAATATCCTTACCTCGAGCACCAACAGCCATTCTCAAGCCAATTTCGCGAGTACGTTCTTTTACCGAAACGTACATAATATTCATAATACCAATACCACCGATTAAAAGCGAAATTCCAGCAATTACGACTAACAATTTTGTCAAAATATCTGTTGTGGAACTTGCTGTAGAAAGCAACTCTTCCATCGACATGATGCGGAATGGATCTGCCTTTCCTTCACTTTGATGCACTTTTCTAAGAATCGTTGAAACTTCCTCAACTGCTTTGTCCGCAACGGTTTCATCAGTTGCCGATGCGACAATGGAATTAACGTAAGAAATTGACAAAATTCGTTTTTGAATCGTTGAAAATGGTGCTAAAATCACATTGTCTTGATCTTGTCCATACGTATTTTCTCCTTTTGGTTCCAATACGCCAATAACTTGAAAAGGTGTATTTTTGAAACGAATTGTTTTTCCAATTGGATCTTCACTTCCGAAAAGATTATCAACGACCGTTTTACCAATCACAACAACTTTTGACGATTGACTTACATGTCGTTCGGTGAACATACTACCCTTGGACAATTCCATTTTTTTTATCTCAAGATAATCTGGGTAAACCCCATATATTGTTGATGGCCAGTTATTTGCTTCGTGTATTGTTTGTCCACTACTTTGAACTATCGGAGAAATATAATTAACATATTGAGCATCTTTTTTTATTGCCTCCACATCTTTCAGCGTCATACTTCTTTGAGAACCATCATCGATTCTCACACCACCAACACGTTCTGTACCTGGGCGAATGGTAATCATATTTGACCCCATTTGCGAAATTTGTTCCTTAATACTTTGTTTGGAACCTTCGCCAATAGCAAGCATCGTAATTACCGAACCTACACCAATTATAATACCAAGCATAGTGAGAAATGTTCTCAATTTATTGAGAATGATTGCTTTGCCAGCTACTTTTACAAGATTTGAGAAGACCATACGTTTTTATTCAGTTACTGGTAATTTTGCTAATTCTTCTTTTGCATCAACTTGATGCTCATATACATCATCGCTTACAACCAAGCCATCGCGCAGTGTAATGGTTCGTTTACTCATTCGAGCGATGTCTGGTTCGTGCGTTACAAACACAATTGTTTTTCCTTGACGATTTAACTCCTGAAAAAGTCCCATAATTTCGTACGACATACGGGTATCAAGGTTTCCAGTAGCTTCATCGGCGAAAATAACAACGGGATCATTCACCAATGCACGGGCAATAGCTACACGTTGTTGTTGACCACCAGAAAGTTGATTTGGCATGTGCATTAAACGCTGTTGTAAGCCAACCAAATTCAACGCATCAATGGCACGTTTTTGGCGTTCATCAGCTGAAATTCCGTGATGATAAAACAAAGGCAATTCTGCATTTTCCACACACGTCGTGCGAGGAAGTAAGTTATACGACTGAAACACAAAGCCAATTTTTGTATTTCGAATCATTGCCAATTCGTCATTTGACATTGTATCAACGGCAACACCGTCAAGTTCATACGTTCCACTTGTAGGTTTATCCAAACAACCAAGAATATTCAACATAGTTGACTTTCCCGAGCCACTGGTACCCATAATTGTAACGAATTCACCTTCGTATATTTCGTACGAAACACCCTTCAATGCACGCACCGTCTCGTCACCAACGATGAATTCCTTTCGCAAATCATGAATACGTATTATTGGTCTTTTTTCCTCCATATCTATTTCTTACCTCCACGATTACCACCTGGACGTTGTTGCATAAATGGACTCTTCGTTTTATTAGCTTCTTTCTTAGAAACAGATTTAACGAATGTTACCACGGTATCTTGTTCTGTCAGTCCAGAAACAATCTGATAATTTATTTCATCACTTGCACCAATCGTAATTGGTTTGCGTTCAATTTTTTTACCAGATTTAACCCAAACGAAATCACCTTTTTCTTGTCTTGTCACACCATTCTTTGCTTTCAACGAATCTGCGCCAGCAGTTTTTTTCATTTGTTCACCTTGTTGTTCGTAATATTTTTTCAACAAATCGAAAGAAATCTCATAATTCAATGCCCCTTCAGGAATTGTCAACACATTATTTATTTCAAGCGTGTAGATTGAGACAGTTGCCGTCAATCCAGGCATCAACTTCAAATCTGGGTTATTTGCTTCAATTATCACCGTGTATGTTACAACATTAGATGTTACCGTTGGATCAAGACGAACTTGTGTAACCTTACCATCAAAAATGTCATTTGGAAATGCATCAACTGTAAATGTAACCTTTTGACCTATTTTTATTTGCCCGATATCAGCCTCGTCAATGTCGGCTTCGACCTGCATTTTGGTCAAATCTTGAGCAATAGTAAACAATGTTGGAGTACTAAAACTTGCAGCAACGGTCTGACCTTCTTCAATACTTTTGGAAAGAACAACGCCATCAACAGGAGAAAAAATATCGGCATAACTCAAATTTGTTTTTGCCTTGTCCAAACTTGCTTTTGCCTGTGTCAACGATGCTTTTGCATTATTGTATTTGTACACAACTTCGTCATATTCTGCTTCACTAATCAAGTGGTCTGCATATAATGCCTGTTGACGTTCGTACGTTTTTTTAATATAATTCAACTCGTTGAGAGCTCTTTCATAACTCGTTTTAGACTCTTCAACCGAAGCTTTCAAATTTGTCTTATCAAGTTCGGCTATCAATTGACCAGCTTTTACCTCACTATTATAGTCAACATATACTTTTTTTACCTCGCCCGAAACTTGCGTACCAACTTCCACTTGTTGAATAGGTTCGATGGTTCCCGTTGCTGTAACCACATTAGCAATACTCCCCATCGTTACTGGTTGAGTAGAAACTACGACAACATTGTTTTTATCTCCTGAAAAAAAATAGAAATAAGCGCCAACACCTATACAGGCAAGAACTGCAATGATAATGATTATTGTTTTTTTCATAATGAAATAGTTTTCCCTTGATAATGATCAATAACGATGTAACTTAATAAAGTCATAAAGCGAACTTGATTGAGAGCCAAATTCGCATCAATCATTTTTGTTTCTGTTAATAATAATGAAGTTGCGTCAATTGCACCGACTTTGAATTGTTTTTGAGCCAATTCATACGATTCTTGAGCTGCTTGAGCCGACATTTGGAGTGCTTGCCATTCATTTTGATATGCTTTTGCATTCAAACAAGCAGCCTCAATTTCTTTGTATAGATTTTTCTTTGTCTGTTCCACAGCCAAGGCATTGTATTCAGCATTGATTTTTGACGTTTCCACGTTGGTTTTTGTCTGCCATTTATTAAAAATAGGAACAGAAAGAGACATCCTCAACGATTTATTTCCAGACCATTCTGATTCGTTATCAAAGAAATCGCCACTTGCACCAACGCCAGCCGAAAGAGATAGAGACGGATAATAGGCAGATTTTGCTATTTTCATAGCCAGAGTATCCATAACAAGTTGTTGTTCAGCATTTTTGATTTCTGGTAATGCCTTACATGCCTCATTGTACACTTCCATTGGAGAAGGAATTACCAAATCGAAATTTGGGGACAACTCTGGTGATTGAATATCAAAAGTTGTTTCTTGAGACAATTCCAAAAGTTGCTTTAATGTCAGGATTTGTTGCTCATATTGATTTTGAGCACGAATGAGAGAATATTGATTATTGGCATATTGAGCTTGAATGTCCGTCAAATCTTTTTTGGCAATAGAACCGACTTTGTACTTTGCTTCAGCAAGTTTGAGTTGTTCCGCACTTGATTCCAAAGTTTTTTCCGAGGTTTTAATATTTTCGCCATAGTATAAAACCTGTAGATATGCCTCGGCAACAGCAATTTCAATGTCGTATTTTGCTTGTTCCGTCTGTATTGATTGTCTTTCAAGTTCGATTTGAGATTTTTGAATGCCGTATTCCGTACTCAAGCCATTAAACAAATTCACACTTGCACTCAATCCAACACTTGAAGAAGTTGGTTCCAGCAACGATTGCGAAGCCGAAGCATTTAAAGATGGGAAACGATTAAATTTTGATTGTTTGTATTGTAACTCCGCTGTACGTTGCTTCAAATATGACTGAGAAACAGAAATATTATGTTCCAGCGCGTAGGAAATACATTGATTTAAATTCCATTGACTTGCCGTATTTTCCTGTGCAAAACATTGAATTCCAACACTTAACAACACAACAAGTAAACTATTATCTATCCATTTATGCATACACGATTCTTTAAAACAAAAATAAGAATAATCATATTTCAAACAAAAACTATACCAAAAAAATGATACTGATATACATATTGGCAGTAATTTAGTTATTAGTTATCAGTTATCAGACGAACCTCTTTGTGTAATCAACTTGCCAGTATGGAAATCAAACTGAAAACTGACTACTAACACATAGTTACAAATGATTGTGCTACCAACCTGTATATTGTTTACACAATTTTTTGCAATATTTCCATTGCAGCTTGAATACCAACGACATTTCGGAACGTAAGAGTCAGCTTTCCTTGATGTTCTTTCAACGAGCAATTTCTATCTTGTTGCACGTAAGTTAATACTTGCGTAAATAGTTGAGATTGATAAAATAACGAATTAGGATTTGAGACGAAATAAATTATCATCACATTATTTTTCAATACAATACGTTCAATTCCCATTGAAATAGCTTTCCAGCGAAGGCGAACAACATTTAATAAATCAAGACTTTCTGGTGGTATTGGGCCGAACCTATCAACTATTTGTTGTTCAAAGACTTGCAAATCATCTTCTTTTGTAATATTATCTAATTCTCTATATAATTTTACACGCTCTTTCGTATTTTCTATATATTCCGTTGGGAATAAAATACCTAAATCGGTATCAATATGACAATCCGATACAAATTGCAAGTCGTCTAACCGATTAGAAGACGCATCTTGATTATTATTTACAAACAAATCGCGATATTCATTTTCTTTTAATTCTAAGATAGCTTCATCTAAAATTTTCTGATACGTTTCGTAGCCAATATCGGTGATGAATCCGCTTTGTTCTGCGCCAAGCATATTGCCTGCGCCACGAATATCCAAATCTTGCATTGCGATATTGAAGCCACTACCCAACCCCGAAAAATCTTCCAAAGCCTGTAAACGGCGACGAGAATCTTCAGGCAAACTAGACAAAGGAGGCGCAAAAAGGTAGCAATAAGCTTTTTTGCTTGAGCGCCCTACTCGACCACGAAGTTGGTGCAAATCACTCAAACCAAAATGATGACCATCGTTTACAATCATTGTGTTTGCATTTGGAATATCCAAGCCAGATTCAATAATTGTTGTTGAAATCAACACATCATACTCCTGATTGATAAAATCGAGCATAATTTGTTCCAATTTTTGTCCATCCATTTGTCCATAACCGACAATAGTACGTACTTTTGGACACAACTTTTTGATTTTTGCCTCAACATCATAAATACTTGAAATTCGGTTATTTATAACAAAAACCTGTCCTCCTCGTTCCACTTCATGTTTGATAGCTTCTTTTAGAATTTCATCGTCATAGGTATGAACTTCCGTAACTATTGGATGACGATTTGGTGGTGGCGTATTTATGATTGCCAAATCGCGAGCGCCCAACAATGAAAATTGGAGTGTACGTGGAATTGGCGTTGCAGTAAGAGTCAAGGTATCAATATTTACTTTGAATTGTTTTAATTTTTCTTTGACACTCACACCAAACTTTTGTTCTTCATCTATAATCAACAATCCCAAATCTTTGAAAGACACATCTTTACCAACAAGTCGATGAGTTCCAATTATAATATCGATTTTTCCAGATTTAAGATTTTCTAATGTTTCTTTTTGTTGTTTTGCAGAACGCAAACGACAAATGTAATCGACAGAGCAAGGGAAATTTTTCAATCGAGCAGAAAACGTATTATAATGTTGCAACGCCAAGATAGTTGTTGGGACTAATACAGCGACTTGTTTTCCATCGGCGACAGCTTTAAATGAAGCACGAATAGCAATTTCCGTTTTACCAAAACCCACATCGCCACACACCAACATATCCATTGGATAAGGAGCTTCCATTGCCATTTTCACCTTATCGGTTGCAGACGCTTGATCGGGAGTATCCTCGAAGAAAAATGAAGCTTCTAATTCATCTTGCAAATACGAATCAGGAGAAAAGCTAAATCCTTCTTGAGCTTTTCGTTCTGCATACAAAGCAATAAGTTCTTTTGCAATATCTTTAACTTTTTTCTTCGTTTTTTGTTTTGTATTTTGCCACACCGAAGAGCCAAGTTTGTGTAATGATGGCGTAACCCCTTCTTTACCTTTATATTTAGATATTTTGTGAAGACCATTTATACTCACATACACCAAATCATTGTCCCGATACATAAGTTTTACCGCCTCTTGAATTTTTCCATTATTTTCAATTCGTTCAAGACCAGCAAACTTTCCTATACCGAAGTCAATATGAACAACGAAATCGCCTGGATTGAGTTCCTTTAAATCTTGTATAGATAGGCTTTCTGAAGAAATAATTTTCTTTTTTCTAACATGAGCATGATAGCGTTCAAAAATTTCGTGGTCGGTGTAGCAACCAATCTGCAAATCGTTATCTATAAAACCTTTAGACAATGATGTTACAATTGGATTAAATTGAACTTGAGGATTGATTTCAGCAAAAATATCTGTAATGCGTTCAAATTGTTGTTGCGTTTGACTCACAAAAAAATTTGTATAACCATTTATTTGAAAGTCAACTAATTGTTTTCCAAACAAATCAAACTTTTTATTGATAGTTGGATGTGGACTTGTATTGAACTGAAATTCGCTCATATTTTCAAACGATGAAGACGAATTGACTTCGCAGACACAACATTTGTTTATATAATTCCAAAAGGCATCTTTTTTGAGTAAAAGTTTTTTCAAATCAACACTCTGATTTACGTCAGCGACGTGTTTTTCAATTGTTTTATCAAAGATATCCTCTATTTGGTTTGCGATACTTGTAACATTTTTGCAAAAGCAAATAGGAGAATTCAGATAATCGAAAATAGGAATATAATTTTCCTCACATTTAGAATTTTGAACATCAGGAATGATATTAAACTCTTGCACAGACTGAACCGAAAGTTGATCATCGACATTGAATGTGCGAATGCTATCAATTTCATCGCCAAAAAAATCAACTCGATAAGGTAAATCGTTAGAGAAACTGAAAATATCAATAATGCTACCGCGAACCGAAAATTGTCCAGGAATGGTTACAAAGTCAACTCTATCAAAACCAAATTCATACAAAATATCATTTATAAATTCGGAATCGACTTGTTCGCCAACGTGCAAAGTATGCGTTTTTTGTATAAATTCTTTTTTAGAAATAACTTGTTCTATCAACGCCTCTGGGTACGTTACGACAATGTGTGGAAATTCTTGTTTTGTAAGTTGTTCTAAAGTCTCGGTACGTTGAAGTACATTGGATTTATCCTGATGGTCGAACGCTACTGCGCGACGATACGATGACGGAAACAAAAGAGAATACTTCGCACCAAGCATACTAGTTAAATCGTCCAAAGCATCGGAAGCCTCATCGGCATTGGACATTACAAGCAAGACATCTTTTTTTAGAGCCGTAAAGAGCAATGACAAAAATATGAATGATTCCGAGCCATTCAAACCACGTAAGACAGCTTTAAAAGAAGGATTCTTATCAAGTTCGTTACGAAGAGTACGAAAATGAGGATGTTTTGAAAAAAGTTGTGTAAAGTCGTTGAAATTCACTGTTATAGATAATTTTCAGCCTCTTTTTTCAGCAAAGCCAAAGCAATATTGATAGGATTTGTTGGGAGAGCGACCATAGCCGTAATAATTGCCTGACTCAAAGCCGTTGCAGGAGCAACAGGAGCAATTTTTGCAGACTCCTCATTTATCACCTTTATCAAACTATCTTTTGCGAGTTTTACTGCATTCCACGATGTAGATGAAACGTAAATTTGTTGAGAAAGATTGTGTTCAAACTCAGCACGAATAGTTGCCAACAAATCTTGATGCAACTGACCAGCAGTCATTTGTGGAGATTGAACACGAATAAGAATTGACTCTGGTTTAATTCGTTCCATCAACAAAACCAAACGTTCGTATGCTTGAATACGGAGAGGAATACTCATTTTTGCATTTTCTATTTTTTGAACAGCCTCTTGTTTTTTTTCCTCTCGCTGAAAAAACAATTTTATTGTGTAAAAAGCCGTAAGAAAAACTATTCCAGCAGTTAGAACGACTTCAATAACACGAAAAACTATTTCCATAAATAAATCATTTTTGCAAAGGTAAAATTTAATTAGAATTTAAGAATTAAAAATTCAAATAAGAAATAAGAATTATGTAGAGATGCACGATCTTGCGTCTCATAGAAAAAAGTCTAAAAAATATGTAAACAAAAATCAGGACGAGTCACCCAAAATTATCCTTATTACATATTGCACATATCAAGTGAAAATCCATATAATTTTCTATTTTTGCAAAAAAATTGCTATGGCACGTTTTATATACACAATAGTATTGGTTTGTTTTTGTTCTTGCATATATGCACAAAACGAAGAAGGTATTTGGGAATCGTTTGACAACAGAAGAAATCAAGCGATGTCGCATATTCAGATTTACAAGCAAGATGGGAAATTATACGGCAAAGTTATAAAGGTTCTTGACGAGAAAAATAGTGTATGTACCAAATGTTCGGGCGAAGACAAGAACAAACCTGTTGTTGGTATGATGGTTATTAGAGGCATGGAGAAAAAAGGCTCAAAATGGGAAAAAGATGATGGCATACTTGATCCTATGAGTGGTTTGTTACTTGACGGCATTATTTGGTTAGAGGCTTCAAATAAATTGAAAGTGAAAGGTTCTTGGGGATTCTTGTCAGATACCCAAACGTGGACAAGGGTTAAGTGATTAGAGTTTAGTGATTAACGATTAGTGGTTAACGGAATTCACCATTTTCGGTTTGAGCCTCAGTTTCATCGTTATCAAATTTTTTACCACAATGACTACAATATTTTGAGTCATCATTTTTCGTATGTTCGTGGCAATGAGGACAAGTTTTTATGCGTCTTTTCTTATCTTCATTTATCAACGAGACAGAAAAGATACCTGTAGGAACTGCCAATACGGTATAGCCAATTAACATTATTATTGCCGACAAAAATCTACCAACTGTTGTACAAGGAGCAATGTCGCCATATCCCACAGTTGTCATAGTTACAATTGCCCAATAAATACTATTAGGGATATCTTCAAAACCATTTGGATTTTTACCATTTTCAATGATATACATTACCGTACCAATAGAAATGACCAAAATTAAAGCGAACAAGAAAAAGATAATAATTTTTTGCTTGCTTTGTTTAAGCGATTGCAACAACAAATTACCTTCGTTGAGAAATGAAAAAAGTTTGAAAATACGGAAAATGCGGAGTAATCTAAAGATACGAATAGCCAATAAACTTTGTGCTCCAGCCATAAATATACCCAAGTAACTTGGCAATGTAGCCAACAAATCAATAATTCCCCAAAAACTAAAAATATACGTTCTAGGCTGATCCATACAATAAATTCGGGCAAGATACTCAAATGTAAAAATTGCAGTAAAAATCCACTCTAACACGCGTAACACAGTGCGCATTGAATCGGGAAAGAAATTCATACTTTCCAAAATGATAATTGCCACACTTAATAAAATTGTTACAAACAAAATAATATCAAACATTTTGCCTGCTGGGGTGTCGGAACCGAAAATAATAGAATTCAATTTTTCTTTAAGAAAATTGTTATGCAAGAACGATTGAGCCTTGTTTTTCAATGTTCGGAATGGTTTTCCCAATGTGTAAAATACTCCCATATTATCGTACTAAATCGCCAACAGACGCATCTGCAGCAGTAATTAATTCTTCTGGTTTCATTTTTAGTTGCAAGCCTCGAACTCCAGCACTCACGTAAATATATTCTTGTTCCAACGCCGTTTGATGAAAAAATACTGGATATTTTTTCTTCATTGCCAAAGGAGAACAACCTCCACGAATATACCCCGTAAGTGGTTGTAATTCTTTCAAATGAATCATATCACAATTTTTATTTCCAGAAATTTTCGCAGCTTTCTTTAAGTCAACTTCCAAATTCCCAGGAATAACACAAACAAAAAGACCAATCTTGTCGCCACGAAGAACTAAAGTTTTGAATACTTGTTCTATAGGTTCATTTAATTGACTTGCAATATGTTCTGCGCCCAAATCGTTTTCATCAACCACATACGGAACCAATTCGTATGTAATATGTAAATTGTCAAGAAATCGAGCCGCATTTGTTTTATTTATTTTCATGTTCTTAACGATTAGTGTTTAGTGATTAACGATTAGTGATTAGTCTTCATTCTTAAATTTTTCTTCGAAGGTATCATTTTTTTCAATGTGTGGTACTTTTATTTTACCAGAAACGAATGATTCAGCAGTTTTTGCCATTGGTTTAAATAACACTGATGTTTCTACAACTTCTATTGGTTTTGTTGCATAACTTTCAATAAGTGAATTAGCCAAATAAAACAAAAAAGCAATAACAATCAAATATTTTGACATACCAAATACAATTCCGCACAATTTATCTAACCACAATATTTTTATAGTCTTAAAAAAATGAACTATAATTTTTGTAATACAAAAGCACGCGACAACGACAATCACAAATGTCGTTGCGAACGCTGTAATTTGTTGATATTCTGGAGCGATAGATGTGTATTCCTGAATATATTCAGATAAAGTTCCAGATAAATTTATTGCAGCCCATATTCCTAATATTAATGCAGCAATAGTACCGACTTCAGAAATAAGGCCATTTTTAAAACCCTTAAAAGCGCCCCAAAGGACTGGTATCAAGACAATTACATCTAAAAAATTCATAGAATATGTGTTTTTGTAATTCTTCGTACAGGAATATATGCTGTAAAAAATCCAACAATTAAAACGGTTGCAAGTATTGCAAACACATCTTTACAAGCAACGACAACTGGATATGCATGAACGATAAAATTATCAGATGTTCCAGGAAGTTTTACAATTCCATATTTCTCTTGTAATAAACAAATAGCAACACCCGCCACAATTCCAATCAATGATCCCAAAATAGAGATTAGCCAACCTTCAAAAATAAAAATACGTTTTATCAATTTTGAATCTGCGCCAAGACTTTGCAATATTTGAATATCGCGTTGTTTATCAATAATTAGCATAGTAAGAGAACCAACAATACTAAACGATGCAATAATCAAAATCAATGTAATAATAAGAAATGTTACAAATTTTTCCCCTTTTGAAATTTTATTTAAAAACGCATGTTGTTCATCTCTATCCTTAACAGAAAAATCTTTCCCAAGAACATTTTGTATTTGTTGTTTTACCTTTTGTAAATCAGCATCATCCTTAATCTTAAGTTCAATTGAAGAAATTTCATTATTAGTATATTTCCATAATTCTTGTGCTAACTGCAACGATGTGATAACATATTCATTATCAATATCTAACTGAACTGAAAATACACCTCGAGCATAGGCGTATGTTTGGTTATATTCTTCTGTTGGAATTATAGACGTTTTCTTTGTTCTATCAGGAACATAAATATGCAACACATCACGAAACATCAAACCGACAGAAAGTTTATGAGCAACACCTTGTCCAACACAAGCAAAATGGACATCATTCTCCTCAAGGACAAATTCACCCACAACCATAATAGAATCTAAATCGCACGTTTTTTCGTACGACTCTCCCACTGCTTTCAATTTCCCAATCATTTGTTTATCTCCATAAGTAAACAAAACATCATCTTCTAAAATCGGTGTAAAAGCATATATATCAGAAATTTGCTCCAACTTTGTTTCTACAGAATCAAAAGAAAAAACTCTTCCCGATTGTGCAGTAATTTTTATTTCTGGATCAAAATGATTGAACATAGAATTTATCACAGAATTCAATCCATTGAAAACAGACATAGTAATCACCATTGCCAAGCACACCAAGGCAACCAATGCCACAGAAACACCTGTTATATAATTGATTGCGTTCTTACTTTTTTTCGAGAACAAATATCTTCGAGCAAAAAAAAACGAAACCGACATAATGAATTACTTGTTTGCTTTAACAATCAACCCAGTTCCTTTCTTTTGCTCGCACACAACATCTAATGCATTCAAAATCAAGCAGAACCAATATATCGCAAGATAATAAAAAGGCAAAAGAATAAAAAACAATTTTGAGATATTCAACAAACTAATAGGCAACTTCATTGACAAAATCCACGAAATATGACCTGGTAAACCATACGAATATGAAACATCTACGCTTGAAAATCCTGCTTGTTTCAATTTATTAGAAATATCATCAATGCTATAACCATCTCGTACGTGTTCGCCAATAAAAGATTCTCCATCTTCATCGGCATCGGAACCACCTAAATTTGAAGGAGTTGAAATCAATAGCAAGCCGTTGTTTTTTAATGAATTATAAAAATTCTTGAAAACAATTTCATCTTCTAAAATATGTTCCATAACGTCAACAGAAAGAATCAAATCAACTGGATTTGGAGAAACAAATGTAGTCAAATCACCTTCAATAAACTTCATTCGATTCTCGAAACCAATTTGTTTTGCGAACTCATTACAGTCAGCTATTTGTTCTTGCTTTACATCTATTCCAACGACATTCCATTGTTTATTTTGGCGAGCAAGATAATAAGAATATTGTCCAAAACCAGAACCAGCATCAACAATGTCAACCACACCCGATTGCTTCTTTTTCCATGAGTTTATAACTTTTTTTATATGCCATGCGCGAAGTAGCAAGATATCTAACAAAGCATAAAAAAGCCTTCGAAGCAACGGACTCTTTTTAAAAAATGTACCTAAAGAAAACTTTATTGGATCGTAATTCATTTTTTCACAGACTTTTGTTGTGCATTATCCTTTTCTTGAGCGTTCGTTGAATGAAGTAACCGTTCAATATTTTCTTGATATGCAATAGAATCGTCAATATGAAAAGCCAATTCAGGAATAATACGCAACTGTTTCGCAACTTTTTGTGCTAACATTTGACGAATTGTTTTTGTTTTTTCTTGAATTGACTCGAACAACTCTTTTTCGTCTTTACTTGGAGCAAAAATACTCACATAGACTTTTGCAAACGACAAATCGGGAGCGACACGTACTGCGGTTACCGAAATAAGAGCTCCACGAAACAAATTCATTGATTCTTTTTGAAAAATATCTCCTAATTCCTTTTGAATAAGGCGAGCAACTTTATTTTGACGAGTTTCACCCATATTATTTTTTTGAAAATTTAATATTACCCAATGCCTCTAATCCTCTTCGTAACAATCTAAAATACAAAACGATATAGCATAGTATAGACATTATCCAAATAATAATCGCATTCATCCAATATGTACTCATATAAGAGCCAAATATTGGTTTCATTGGTGCATAGAAATGAGCTTTTACAAAAGGCGACATTGGTTGAATGAAAACAGGATCTGTTTTTTGAACGAGATGACCTTTATACTCAATCAAAACAGTCAAGTCATTAGTATTCTTACAAAAATCTTCCAATGCTTCGTTGTAATATTTCTTTTTTATATCCAAAAAAGCAAGATTACCAAGACTATCAATCAAATGAGGCGTGCGTTCAATTGAAGGCACGTTCAACTCTTCACAAGCCTCAGTACCAAGTTCCGTAACGAACTGATGAGTTTTCTTATCTTTTTTCGTACGATATTTATTATTCAACTTAACATAGTACTGTTTAACATTCTTTATATAATCACGAGCCTCAAGAATTGTTTGTTCGGTAGCATTTCCATTTGTTAAATTTGTAAGCATTTTTTCACTAATAGGAACGACACCATTGTTAAATTTACTCTCTTTCACAATTTCATTAGCGACCAATGTTAGATTTTTCTCTATTTGTTCTTGATTTTCTCCATCTTCCATATAACGAAGACAATCATTCAACTTATTGGTCAATTGGTTAGACCACTCGCCTTTACGATAACTACATTCACTAATCTTCATATCAAGATTAAAAAATGGGGCTTCGTAGGCATTATTTGAATATTGTTCAACAGCCAAACCTTCGTATGCCCAACGCGAAGTAATTATCTCTCCATACCAAGGAATATCTTGTGGATTTGAAATTGTTGGGTTCAACTTATCAAAACTAACGATAATACCACTTAAAATAATCTGAGGAATTACAAGGAATGGTATCAAAATATAAATTGTCTTAATATCATTGAAAGAATCAGAAATAATCAAACCAGTGATATTAGCAAAACTCCAAACACTGAATGCCATAAACCAATATTTGAAGAACAATCCGTGTATTTCAAGAATCCAATTACCAAGCAAAACGAATAGGAACGATTGAATGGCAGAAATTACCAACAAAATAATAATTTTTGAAACCAAATAACTTGACCAACTCAAATGCAAGAAAGACTCTCGACTACGAATCTTCTGGTCTCGAAAAATTTCTTCGGCACTGGCTGTTAACCCGACGAAGAAGCCACAAATAACCAACATAAAGATATATACTGGAATATTTGCATTATTCATAAGATTGTAACCTACAGTACCACTTTCATCGACATTCCAATACTTGATAATAAATGCCAAGAACACAGCAATAATTGGAGATTCCAATGTGTTGATAAGCATATATTGCATATTAGAAATTTTTGAAAGCACATCGCGAACGATGAATACTTTCAACTGACGAATCCAATTTGGAATTTTGAACGTGATTTCTGGCAATTCTTTAGGGATTGGCTTACCCTCAGTATCCTTCTTACCCTTTTGTTGATATATTTCAAACCAATCGGTTGGTGCTAATTTTCGAATTTCCTGACGTTTTTCATTCAACATTGGCGTTCCATCTTCATTCAAAATTTTAGCCTCTGTTATATTGAAAATTTGTTCTGGATTCACATTACCGCACGTTGGACATTCGCTCACAAACCAATCGGCCTGACGAGTACATTCCTTAAAGTACATAATGGAATCAACAGGTGCGCCATAATAAATTTGGAAACCACCAGTATCCAAAATCACCAAACGATCGAACGTCTTAAATATATCTGACGAAGGTTGGTGAATAACAACGAATACCAACTTTCCTTTCAAAGCAAGTTCCTTCAAAAGGTCCATAATATTTTCAGAATCCTTTGAAGACAAACCTGATGTTGGTTCATCAAGGAACAATATTGCTGGTTCTCGAATCAACTCCAATGCAATATTCAAACGTTTGCGTTGACCACCAGAAATTTCTTTTTTTAATTCATCGCCAACAACATTATCTTTTCGCTCGTACAAACCAAGACTTTGTAACACTTTTTCGCAGCGTTCTGCAATTTCTTCGTCTGTCAAATTATCAAAACATAATTTTGCACTATAGAAAAGGTTTTCATATACGGTCAATTCCTTTATTAAAAGGTCATCTTGTGGTACAAAACCTATCAATCCATTCAATTGATTTTCAGTATCGTGATGTAAATCAATATTATTGATTGTAACCTTTCCTGTTGTCGGTATATAATTACCATTTAATACGTTCA
>JAZRVS010000049.1:0-3375 GCA_045599365.1 Bacteroidales bacterium | reverse complement strand
GAATATCAACAAAATAGAAGGAGATGTGTTGTCGAAAATCAAAAAAATAGATGGTTATACCTACAATTGAAAAGACGATAAAGATGGACAATTGCAAGTTGGATTTATAGCTCAGGAGGTGGAAAAAGTTTTTCCCGAATTGGTATCGACAGTTGACAGCTCAAATGTTAAATTGATGTCATATATAGGTATGATTCCATATTTGTTGGAAGCAATCAAGGCACAGCAAGTTCAAATAGAAGATTTGAAGGCACAGATTGGTGAGTCAAGTTTTGGTGAACTGAAGTCATATCAAATAATAGATGATGAAACTGACGCAAGCGAAACTGCATCGCTCTCGCAAAACAAGCCCAATCCATTTACTGCAAGTACTAAAATAGAGATGTACGTTCCTTCAAATGTTTCAAATGCAATGTTGTATGTGTACGACTTGCAAGGTAAGCAAGTAAAGGCGATTGCTGTGTCAGGTAGAGGGGCAACTTCCGAAACAATTTTGGGCAATGAATTACAAGCAGGTTTATACATCTATAGTCTTGTGATAGATGGGAAATTGGTGGGTAGCAAACAAATGGTGCTAACAGAATAAATACGTATGGTATGGAGAAACAATTGTTGACATTATTATGGGTTCTTTTCCCTGTGATTATGTTCGGTCAAAATAAAACTATTCAACTTAGTAAAAATACAAACAATGACATAGTTGCCATAGAAGAAAAAGGTTATGATGGTTTTGATATGTCTATAAATATTTCTGAAATTTCTTTGAAAAAAGAAAACATAGGGGGCAATGACTTTCTAATTCTTAATGTAGAAGGATTATCGAAAATATTTGAAGTAGGTAATCCAGAAATTCCAAATTTTTCAAAATTAATTGAAATTCCTATTGGAGCATCGGTGAAAGTTAAAACCATTTCGTTTTATGAAGAATATATAGATTTATCGGAAGAAGGTTTCAATTATAAAATTGTGCCAGCTCAACCTTCGCAGTCGAAAAACAATGATAGTCCCGAATTTTATTTTAACGAACAAATATATAGTTTGGACTCATATATAGAAAAAGCAATATGTGATTTTGAGGAAATAGGAATGTTACGGGGAAGTCGTCTTGGAAGAGTAATCATATCTCCAATTCAATATAATCCATCAAAAAACATGTTAAAAATATTGAATAATCTGCGAGTTTCTATATCGTTTGAAAATGTTGATATGGAAAAAACAACATTGCTAAAAGAAAAATATGGTAGTTATATTTTTGACAATGTAGTTCGAGAATATACCCTTAATAACCTTAGTCAAACGGTATATAATTATAGCACAAATTCTCAAACATATGTAATAATTTCAGACAGAATGTTTGAAGAAATAATTTCTGATTTTGCTTCTGCTAAGGAAAACTTAGGTTATAATGTACTCGTGAAATATACAGATGAGCCAAGTGTCGGAACGACAACTACGTCTATAAAAAATTATTTAAATAGTATTTATAATAATCCGCCAAGTGGCTATAGTGTTCCTGTATATGTCCTTCTTGTTGGAGATGTCAATCAAATCCCTTCGTTTCAAATTCCTCCGTCTATTAACGAAAATAGTCATGTGACCGATTTATATTATTTTGATTATACGAACGATTATATTCCTGATGTGTTGTATGGTAGGTTTTCCGCAAATAATATTGATGAATTAACCCCACAAATAATGAAAAGTGTTTATTATGAATCTTATGTGGCACCAGAACCATCATATTTATATAACGCAGTCTTGGTTGCAGGGGAAGATGCTTTTTATGGAACGCGAGAAGCGAATGGAACAATAAATTATGCAGTAAATCAGTATTTTAATGTAGCACATGATATAACTGCTTATACATATTATCAGCCAGAACCAGTTAATAACAACTATTCGTCAAGTATAAAAAATAATATCAATAACGGTGTGGGTATCGTTTATTATACTGCACATTGCACTCCTTTGGGTTGGGTTTCTCCAAATTTTACCATTAATGATATTTCCTCATTAACAAATGTTGGAAAATATGGACTTTGGATAGGTAATTGTTGTCAATCAAACAAATTTGATGAAGAAGTATGTTTTGGCGAAGCTGCAATGAGAGCAAATAATACAGGAGCAATGGGGTATATTGGAGCAACAAATTATACATATTGGGGAGAAGATTTTTATTGGGCTAATGGAGTAAAGGAGGTTTCTTCAAATCCTCCCTTTGATGCGAATCATTTAGGTGCATTTGATAGATATTTTCAAATGGATACCATACCTTATTTTCATCAAGGTCAGTTTATTCTTGCAGGAAATTTATCTGTGGAAGAGTCAAATTCTCAAAAAAAACAGTATTATTGGGAGGTATATCATCTATTAGGAGATCCTTCGGTGAAAATAGAACTATATTGTGGAACAACAACTATTTCGGAAACGATATCAACCTATGGTTGGTATAGAGATTATAAGATTAATATTCAAAATACTAGAATTCAAAATAATGCACGTGTAATATGTGAATCATTACAGTCTACTACCATAAATGGACCATTTGAGGTCGAATTAGGATCAACAATATATATTCGATAATGAATAATGATATGAAAAAAATCTTTTTCTTACTATTTATATTGGGAGCTTTTTCGTGCTATTCACAAAAAATAACGGAAATGAAAATTATACCAAGTTCACAATCAGAATCTGGAGAATGCGAATTTGTTGTTTTTACAAAAGACTTTGGGGGAGATTGTTCTACCTATTTAACAATAGATAGTGTTAAGTCATCTATAATTTATATTTCAGGCAAATATGATTCTAATACAAAATGCATGGGCGGATATAAATCCGATACGATTTCGTTAGGAATGTTATCAGATGGCAATTATAGCATTCATTTTTCATTGATAGATACTTATATACCAATCGAAGGGTATTATATACCTCCTCAAATACAAGAAAATTACGAATATAAATTTTCTCAAAGTTTGATAGCAAAAGAAGTATTACCACAAAATACAATAATCAAAAACAATCCTATAAAAGATATACTATATATGGATTTGCCGAATCAAACCAACGAAATCAAAATTATTGATACACAAGGAAAAATTGTTTTGCAAACCGAGTGCGGGGAAACGGCAACCATAAATGTGTCAATGTTACCTAAAGGTGTTTATTCCATAATAGTAAATAATACAGCAAGTCAAACATTTATAAAACAATAGACCTATGAAAAAACTACTTTTTATTTCAATATTTGCAATGGCAGCGATAGTTGCCTGCAACAAAGACGATGAGGCAACGCCTCAAGTTGCACAAGACGATTCACCAATTGTGCTTAAATCGGCAAATGTATCTACTGGGGATATATGCGTGTCGGTC
>JAZRVS010000048.1:0-3737 GCA_045599365.1 Bacteroidales bacterium | reverse complement strand
ACACCTTGACAAAATTGTAACAAAATGTTAAGTTATTTATGTAACAATATGTTACTATGGAGATTTTATGAAAAAATATGTATTTATTTTAGCAGTAATACTGCTTATTTGTTGTCTTTCGTTTGTTTTGGTTGCGTGCGGTGAAAAACAAACTGCCGAAACAAATAGCAGTTCTCAATCTATTTCTGACCAAAACAAAGACAACGAACAACAAGAAGAAAAGCCAGGAGAGAAGGAACAACAAGAGCAAGAAGAAGAGAAACAAGAAGATTATTCAAGTGCTGAAATAACAAGCGCAAAAAATATTGTGTTTGACGGAACAAACGGACATTATACTGTTCCTAATGCGACTAAGACATATTCTTTTATCAATGAAATTGAAGTAAGCGAAAATGCCACTTGGCAACTTTGCACTGATATAAATGCACAAAATTTTGTTCCGTCAAAAACCGTTCCGCTTGAAGAAGGAGACAATACATTTTATATTCTTGTGACTTCGGGTGATGAGAAAAATATAGGTTTTTATATCGTTACTATAAGAAGACGCCCGATTTATACAGTCGTTTTCAACACAAATGGTGGAACATCTTGCGAAAGTCAATCTATTGAAGAAGGCAAGAGTGTAAGTGAACCGACCACAACAAAGGATGGATATTCGTTTGATTGTTGGAAACAAAATGATACAAAATTTGATTTTGTAACATCTATAACAAATGATATTACACTTGATGCTATATGGAACACCATTGAATATTCAATAACTTATAACCTTGATGGTGGCACAAACAATGAAAATAATCCTGCAACTTATACAATAGAAGATAAAACCATTGCACTTGTGACACCAACAAAGACAGGTTATACATTTGTTGGTTGGTATAGCGATAGCACCTATATTAACAAAGTTATGAACATTTCCAAAGGTTCGTATGGAGATAAGACATTATATGCGAAGTGGACAATTACAAGTTATAAAATTTATTATACGCTAAATGGTGGTGTAGTTAATGGAACAAATCTAACAACCTATACGATAGAAAGTGATGAAATAAATCTTATAAATCCTACAAAAAAATATTATTCTTTTCTTGGTTGGAGTGGAACTGATATAGAAGGCAATTCCACATCTGTCACAATTGAAAAAGGCAGTTATGGGGACAGAAATTATACGGCAAATTGGCAGGCGATTGAAGAAATGAGCAATTTTGAATTCACTTCAACCGATACAACTTGCACAATTAAAGGAATTAAAGATAAAACGGTAACGACAATTGTCGTCCCTGATTATGTGACAAGCATCAGTCAAGGTGCATTGAATGGATGTAATCAACTTGAAAGCATAATTGTTTCAGATGATAATAGAGTTTACTGTAGTAAAGATAATTGTATAATAGAAATCGCAACAAAGACATTGGTTGCAGGTTGCAAAACAAGTATTATTTCCAATGATGGCAGTGTAACCAACATTGGGGAATGTGCTTTCCGTGGATGCAATGGCTTAACAAATATCAATGTCCCTGATTGTGTGACAAGTATAGGTTCTGCCGCCTTCCAAAATTGCATTGGTTTGACAAATGTAACAATAGGCAACGGCGTCACAAGTTTGCCTGAAGGTCTATTTAGCGGATGTAGTTCACTTGAGAGCATGGCATTGCCGTTTGTTGGTGGTTATATTAGAGAAACTTTTTCTAATAGGAACACATTGTTTGGATATATTTTCGGTGTTGATAATTATGATGGTGGGATTTTAATTAAACAGTATTATGACTATTATAGTAGTGGCGCGGGTAATTATTATACTTATTGTATTCCATCTTCATTAAAGAATATAACTATAGCAAGTGGTGATGTCTTTTGTGGAGCGTTTTGGGGCTGCAAAAATTTAACTAGTATTACATTAGGCAATGGTATTAAACATATAGGCAAATATGCCTTCGAAGATTGCAGTGGATTGACAGCAGTCCATATCACAGACCTTGCCGCGTGGTGCAACATTGCGTTTGTAAATGAACAATCCAATCCGTTGTATTATGCAAAGAAGTTGTATCTCAATGGCGAATTGGTGACAGATTTGGTTATACCTAACGGCGTGACAAGCATAGGTGATTATGCCTTCCGTTATTGCAGTGGATTGACGAGCGTGACGATAGGCAACAGCGTGACAAGCATAGGTTCTTATGCCTTCTATGGATGCAGTGGATTGACAAGTGTGACAATAGGCAACAGTGTGACAAGCATAGGAGATTATGCCTTTGCTTGGTGCAGTAAACTGACAAGCATAACAATCCCTTCAAGTGTGACAAGCATAGGTGAAGATGCCTTCGCATGGTGCGATGGTTTGACAAGCGTGACGATAGGCAACAGTGTGACAAGCATAGGTGAGAGAGCCTTCTATAATTGCAGTGGATTGACGAGCGTGACGATAGGCAACAGTGTGACAAGCATAGGTAGAGAGGCCTTCTATAATTGTAGTGGCTTGAAAAACATAACATTTAATGGCACATTATCACGATGGAATGAAATTGAGAAAGGAAGCGGTTGGAAATATAATGTGCTGGCAAAGGTAGTGCACTGCTCAGACGTGAATATAGGATTATAATAAACGTAAATTTTAATATTATTGATAGGAGAGTAGACAAAATGGATAAAATCTGGAATTACAAAAATTTTAATATGGTTAATGAATTGGATGTTGCAGGCGAATTTATTTATGATGGAATTACAACGTTAAATCATACGAAAACAATTTCTGTTGGAGCACCGTTATTCTCATTTTTATATCATATTTCTGTTGGTGTTGAACGATTGCAAAAAATCGTTCTTGTCCTTTTAGAAGACATTACACTTGACAATTATGAAGATTTTGAAAAAAGTTTAATAACTCATAGCCATTGTTATCTTCATGAACGGATTTCCAAACAGAGAAGCATTGATCTTAATCCAATAGAAAATGGATTTTTAAATATGTTGACCGTATTCTATAAACATTCAAGATATAATCGCTTCAGACTTGATGCGTCTTTGTGTCAAGAAAAAGAAATCACAGAAATTTTTATAATAAATAATTTGGACGAAAAGTATGTGACCCGCGACATAATTTTTAACGATATTATTGTAAACAAAAAAGTAAAAGAACTGTTTGGTAAAGTTGTTGGCGGAATTGCAAGCAAATATTATAATATTTTGAGAGCACTTTCTAATGAAAAAAATACTTATACCTTTGAATTGCGCAGTGGTTCAAAAGCAGAAAAGATTTTCCTTTCAAATTATCGTAAAAATTCATTGCAAGAAATGAAAATTACAGAAACGATAGCCCTAAAAGAATTATTAGTTTTTATAAGTAATACAAGAGAAAAAGATAAATTCATTTGCTTTTTCAAACAAATTGAGCCATTACAATTGGATATAGCTTCGATAAATGACTATATTTCGGGAATTTGCGACGGAGTAGTTCCGCAAGAGTTAATAGACGAAGTTGAATGTCTTTATGAAGAACAAGGATATGGTAAAGAGAGAATAGAACAAATGCAGTTAATAGGGAATCCAAATGTTATATTTGGGGTTTGATATTGTAGATTTCGCGTTTGGTAAATTATTATTAAAAAGTTAAAACCGCACAGTTTAGATGAATGACGCGAAAGAAGGCATTTTTCAAAAGCCAAATTTACTGAAGTAAATGACTTTTGAAAAATGAAAAGCACTCTTAAAATTAAGAGTGCTTGCCTTCTGACAAAGTC
>JAZRVS010000047.1:0-7679 GCA_045599365.1 Bacteroidales bacterium | reverse complement strand
AGCATCTGAACCCCCTCCGGAACTGACTCTTTTTGACTGAGGGGGGCTTGTCTTTGAACTGGCACACATGGCATTGCTGTGAATCAATGGGTTATAAATTCCTTTTGGGGCATTTTCAGTTTTTATCGGACAGCAATAAATTTGATTCTATGACTATACAAAAGTAATACTTTTCAATGAAGCATAATCCTTATCGTAGTAAGAACTGAAGATGGGGTATTTGTTGTGCTGTCAGATAGTTTCTTTATAAAGTCGCTACACTAACATTGATTTAGGAATACACATCTTGGAGAAAGCAAAAAGTCGTTTGCCCAATTCGTTAAGCGAAGCGCCAAGATGGTAAACCATATCATCAATGATGAGAAATCTATCGTGCATACGCTGAGATGTTTCGCAGAGTTCTATCAGTCTTCCTGTTTGGAATTGTGATGTTTGTTGCAGAGTGCGGAGACCTTTACCGATGTGTTCCACATAGATAGCACATATAACATTTTGATTACGAGTTTCAAGAATCTCAAATGTACGAGCATCAATATAATTATCAATGAGCAATACTTCGTGCTGAGCAGATTTGATGAGTTGCTCGGCGAAAGCACGGGCATCAAGTACTTGTCCTTCATAGAAGATACCTTCAATAGGTGGAAGATTTGTCCGTATAAAGAAATCAAGTTGTTGCTCGTGTTTGTCAAGACGTTGTTCCAGAACAGAGAATCTATTGTCAATGCGTTCCTGAAAAGCGATAAGATGACTATTTATGGAATAACCACGAAGTAGGTTCTCTCGAAGGATTTTGGTTGCCCAAATGCGAAATTGTGTGCCTCTCAGTGATTTTACTCTGTAGCCGAGAGATATGATAACATCAAGGTTGTACAGTTTTACCTTTTGTTGTTGACATTTACCAGTCATAGCACCATGTTGAGTGGTAGTCAAGGAATCCTTGACTACCACTTCTGGTTGCAATTCACCTTCTTTAAATATGTTTTTGATGTGTAAACTTACATTTTGTTTGGAGGTTTGGAACAACAAAACCATTTGTGCCTGCGAAAGCCAAACAGTTTCTTTGTCAATTGTAACTTCTAATTTTATGTTTTCGTCAGGCTGATAAAGAACAATTTCGCCTTCGTTTGCTGTTATTGCATGTTGTGTCTCGTTAGACATATTTGTTTCTTCATAATTTGATTATGGACCATGCAAAAGTAATATTTTTATGAAGAATATTTCTTATCAAGATAAAGAAATGAAGAAAAATTATAATCAACGTGTATATTGTCAAAAAAAATCCCTCGCTTCTTCAATTGAAACGAGGGATTTTGTTGATTATAGTAAGTAATAACTATACTAAACCTTGAGCCATCATTGCATCAGCAACTTTAATGAAACCTGCGATGTTTGCTCCTGATACATAGTCAATGTAACCATCAGCTAGTGTACCATATTTAACGCAGTTTTCGTGGATTGATTTCATAATTTGTTGCAATTTGTTGTCAACTTCTTCTGCAGTCCAAGAAATACGACCTGAGTTTTGACACATTTCCAAACCAGAAACTGACACACCACCAGCGTTTGAAGCTTTACCAGGAGCGTAAAGAATCTTAGCATTTTGGAATACTGCTACTGCTTCTGGACTACTTGGCATGTTAGCACCTTCAGCAACACACATTGTTCCGTTGGCAACAAGTGCTTGAGCATCGCTTTCGTCCAATTCGTTTTGTGTAGCACATGGCATAGCAACATCGCATTTAACATTTTTCCAAGGACGTTGTCCTTCGAAATATTTGCAACCATATTTTTCAGCATATTCTTTGATACGGCCACGTTTTACGTTCTTCAATTCTTGTACGAAAGCCCATTTTTCTGGAGAAATTCCATCTTCGTCAACGATACAACCATTAGAGTCAGACATTGAAACAACTTTTGCACCTAATTGAGTACATTTTTGAACTGCGTATTGAGCAACATTACCTGAACCAGAGATTGCAACAGTTTTTCCTTGCAATGAAGTTCCTTTAGTTGCTAACATTGATTGTGCAAAGTAAGTTACACCATAACCAGTAGCTTCTGGACGAACCAATGAACCACCGAAAGAAAGACCTTTACCAGTCAAAACGCCTGTGAATTCGTCACGGATACGTTTGTATTGACCGAACATGTAACCAACTTCACGACCACCAACACCTATATCACCAGCTGGAACGTCAGTGTCAGGACCGATATATTTTTGAAGTTCTGTCATGAAACTTTGGCAGAAACGCATAACTTCATTGTCAGATTTTCCTTTTGGATCAAAGTCTGAACCACCTTTACCACCACCCATAGGTAGAGTAGTTAGAGAGTTTTTGAATGTTTGTTCAAAAGCCAAAAATTTAAGAATACCCAAGTTTACTGTTGGATGGAAACGAATACCACCTTTGTAAGGACCGATGGCGCTGTTCATTTGAACACGGTAACCACGGTTGATTTGCCATTCACCCTTGTCATCAATCCAAGGAACTCTAAAGATGAAAACTCTTTCTGGTTCAACCATTCTTTCCAAAACTTTAGCAGCTTTGTACTTTGGATTTTCATCCAAAAATGGAAGAAGTGATTTTACTACTTCGTGAACTGCTTGATGGAATTCTGACTCATTCGGATTCTTAGCGATTACTTTCGCCATGAAATCGTTCAATTCTTTGTCGAAATTTTTTGCCATTTGTTTAGGTATTTAATAATACATTATTTTTCTTTTGCGGAGACAAAAGTAGAAATTTTTTCAAAATGTTGATACTTAAACTGCTGAATTTTAGAAAATTGAGTATTCTTCGCATATAAAATACGTAAAACACGTATCATTCGTTTTTTTTATCAATGGATAATTTTAGGTAATGATATACAACTTGGTAGCAATTTAGTTGTCAGTTACCAGTTATCAGTTGTATGACGAATCTCTTGGTGTAATCAACTTACCATTATGTAAATCAAACTGAAAACAAACTACTGATACCTGATTACAGATGACTTTGTTGCCAACTGGTATATTGTTTTCTACGTTTATAAAGACAAAATTTAGGCTCTACTAACCACCAATCACTAAACACTAATTACTGCTTCCCACTGCTTCGTTCGTACATTTTTTCAACGTCTTCTTTCAATTTCTTTAATTCAGAAGGAACAAGGTACATCATGTGTCCACCGTCATAGTATGTAAACGTGATTTTATTGCGTAATTGCGTTGGTAAATTCATGTGATTGATTGCGTAAGAGGTTCCGAAATAACTCGTGGCTAAGTCGTAACGACCATTGGCAATAAGAATTTCCATATTTGGGTTCACGAACATAGAATAGCGTAGTTGAGGGGTAACATTCAAATATTTTCCATCGCCGTATTTCCAAGGACGAACATCGCCAATTAAATAAAATCTATCGTCAATAGGATAGTTGAGTTCGTTGCGAACATAATCGTTGAATGCTGCGCTCACAGCTCCTGCAATTTCAGTATAACTTGGGTCATCAAACGCATAGTCTCGACCATTTGCTGGGTCATGCATTGTTAATCGACCATCATAGCGTCCAATAATAAGATTTTGTTTATCTAACAACAATTTACGGAATTGACTTGTTGGTATTTTTAGGTCATGGTCTAAAATTACATCTGCATTGATACCTATAAGAGATTCCATTTTTTTTGCTAAGGCGTATTTCTCATTGATTGAAAGTAAATCTCCTTTCATAAGAGCTACGGCATATTCATTCATAGCAAATTCTTCAACGTCTTCAATAAATTCATCTGTCGTGGAGGTTGGTGTTATAATTTCGTGGTAAATAGCTAACTCTGCATATACAGGAAGGTTACATATATATGGTAGCAATGTGTTGGTTTCATATTCGCGTAGTGTTTCAAAATCTAATGCGCACGAAATCAAAGAAATACCATTAAAGTACATTTGGTAGGTGTCGGTCATATAGTCAACAACGCCACAAGCACGAGTTGTTCCGTAACTTTCACCAGCAAGATATTTTGGTGAACCCCATCGTTTATTTTGATTTGTCCATTGATTGATAAAATCTCCTACTGTTTTTATGTCATTTTCGTAACCATAGAATTGATCGGCTTTTTCTTCTCCAATCGGTTTGCTGAACCCACAACCAACAGGGTCAATGAAAACTAAATCTGTAATGTCGAGCCAACAATTATCATTATCTTCTAAAGTGTATGTGCGAGGTGGAACTTCTGCTTTGCCATATTCTGTTGTCGCAACTTTTTTTGGTCCAATTGCTCCCATGTGTAACCACGCAGAAGAAGAACCTGGTCCTCCGTTGAAAACAAATGTAATCGGACGTTTGCGAACATCTGAGACATCTGATTTGGTGTATGCAATAAAAAACATATTTGCTTTGGCTTTGCCGTCTTTGTCCTTCAGCGGCATAAAACCAGTGTTTGCTTCGTAATTAATTGTTTTTCCTTTTATGGAAACGTGACCATTTGTTTTTACAATAGAAAGACTATCTTGAGCAAAAATGCTTGATGCAAAACATATTGTTAGAATGAGGTGGAGAACTCTTTTCATATACGTTATTTTTTTTACAAAGATAAAAATTATTGGTAAAGAAATAAGAGATAAGAGATAAGAAATAAGAATTTCATTAACCTCTACTCTCTAAACATTCCCCATGCTCCTTATTGAAGTTTTAATCGCGCGAATAGAATTATGGCAAGAATTGTAGATAAAAAGTCGGCAATAGGCATTGCATACCAAATACCATTCAATCCATAAAAATGAGGAAGAATTAGAATGGCGGGAATTAGGAAAATAATTTGACGAGATATTGATAATACAATTGACAATCGAGGTTTCCCAATTGACTGAAAGAAATTTGATGCAACAATTTGAAATCCAAGAATAGGAAACATTAAAATGTAAATTTTTAATCCAGAACGAATGAGTTCCGACATTAAAAAGTCTGTTGTAAACCAATAGGCAATTTTGAGTGGATAGAGCCACATTACAATAAATCCCAATGTTGCAATTGTAATTCCTACAGCAACAGTCAACCAAAATGTTTTTGTTACTCGTCTGTATTGTTTTGCGCCATAGTTGTACCCAACGATTGGTTGCATTCCGTGTGCTAAACCAAGAATAATAACCGTTACTAATCCAACAATTGTGTTGATTATACCGTATGCTCCAACTGCATAATCACCCGCGTAATTCACTAATTGCCAGTTGAATATGGCAACAACGAGGCAGGTGCATAAGTGTAATAAAAATGGTGAAAGTCCAATGGAAAAAATGTGTCGGGTTATGTTCCATCTAAATGTAAAGGCAAATGCTTTAAAGTGAATGTTAGAATTTTTGTTCCAAAAGTGAGACAAAACAATGACTAATCCAAAAAATTGACCAACAATTGTGGCTAATGCTGCGCCTTCAATTCCCCAATTGAATTGATACACAAACAAAAAAACAAAAAATAGATTTAAAAACATTGTTACTAAAACCGACCACATTGCTTTAGATGGATACCCAGAGGCTCTCAATATTGTATTGAGACTGAAAAACATTTGAGTAATTGGATTTCCAAACAATATGATGGTAATGAACTTCTTTGCATACGGTAATGTGAGTGGACTCGCGCCAAAAAATGTGAGAATTTCGTCTATAAACAATAGTCCTAAAAGAGAAAAAATGATACCAATTAACAAATTAAGAATAACAGCATTCCCTAAAGTGCGAAATGCTACATTGCGTCTTTTTTCACCAAGACGAATAGAAATCATTGTTGCTGCACCAGAACCAACGAGTGTGCCAAGTGCAGTTGCAATGTTCATTATGGGCAATGTTAATGTTAATCCAGAAATAGCAAGCGGACCAACAATTTGACCAATAAAGATTCTATCAACAATATTGTAGATAGATGTTGCTGCAGTGGCAATAATGGCAGGTATGGAATATTGTAGTAAAAGTTTACTTATCTTCTTTTGACCGAGGTCGTTATCAACAATATTCAACATTTTTTAGTACGAATTAATTCGTCTTTTTGGTTTTTGTTGCTTGATTGGTTGTACTGCCATTAGTCGTTGTTGTCTTTTTCGTTTTTGTGGCTTGATTTGTAGTACTACTATTTGTCGTTGTTGACGTTTTTGCCTTAGTTGCTTGATTTGTTGTTGTACTTTTTTTCGCTTTGATTGCTTGTGAACTGGAACTCTTTTGTGTGTTCTTTTGTGGATAACAAATAGGACAAGCCTTTTTCCCTTGTTTTTGAGCAACAGCCAAAGTTGTTAGTGTTTTGTTACAATTTCTTATTTCCATGCAAGAACTTGATTTGTGATAGTTTGATGAATTGGAACAAATCCACACTTTAGTTTGTTGACATTCGTTAAGCATAGAATCTGTTTGTAAACTAAAAGAACAACATAATACAAATAAAAATGGAATAAGTAATTTCTTCATAATATACATTTTTTGAGACGTACGCGTACGTACAATTTTTCAATGCTCAAAGATATAATTTTTTAGGGAATGATTTACATCTTTGTTGGGAAATTTGCTACTACTGGTTGGGTATGATGTGTCAGATGTATGTTTTAAATGACTTTTATATGAAAACAATATACAAGTTGGCAACACGGTCATTTGAAAACAAGTATGAGACGTTAGTTTTTCAGTTAGATTTCCTTAAGGGTAAACACAAAGAATTCGTCTAACAACTAAATTCTGCCAAAATGTATATCATTACCTTTTATATTGGTTTTATGAGGGCTAATAAAGGATATAATTCACAATAACTTGTTAATTACTTCTTATATAAATCTTCTATTTTGTTGTAATTATAGCGTATTTTTGTTCTATATCTTCATTTTATGGCAAAACAGGAAAAAGATAAATCCATTGAGGCACAACTTTGGGATGCTGCCAATAAACTACGTGGAAATATAGAAGCGTCTGAATATAAGCATGTTGTATTGAGTTTGATATTCCTGAAATACGCAGGCGTTCGTTTCGAAAAACAATATAAGAAACTCGAAGAGCAATTTGGCGGAAAAAACATGCTGTGCGAAATGCCAGTTTCTTACGGTAAGGACAATGTGTTCTATTTGCAGGAACACTGCCGTTGGAGTTACATTATGCAGAATGCAAAGCAACCAAATATTGCGCAGATTATTGACAAGGCTCTCGCCGATATAGAAAAAGACAACAAACAACTTGCTGGCGCATTGCCTTCGAACTACTATAGCAGTTTAGGAATTGATTCGTCAAGATTGGGCTCGTTGCTCGATGTGATAAACGATATGGAGAAACACATGAGCGAAGACAATGATTTCTTCGGTCGCGTGTACGAATACTGTCTTTCGAACTTCGCTTTGCAGGAAGGTAAAGGTAAGGGAGAATATTATACGCCTAAGGCAATTGTAAACTTGATTGCCGAAATGATTGAACCTTACAAAGGAAAGGTTTACGACCCTGCGTGCGGTTCTGGAGGTATGTTTGTGCAAAGTGCCAAGTTTATTGAGGCACATGGAGGCACCAAGCGCGATATTTCGGTTTACGGACAGGAATATACGCTCACAACCTACAAACTGGCAAAGATGAACCTTGCCATTCGTGGCATTGCCTGCAACTTGGGTGAGATGGCTGCCGATACATTCCACAACGATCAACACAAAGACCTGAAGGCTGACTTCATCATGGCCAATCCTCCCTTCA
>JAZRVS010000046.1:0-3106 GCA_045599365.1 Bacteroidales bacterium | reverse complement strand
GTGCTTAAAAATGCCAAATCGTCAGAAATTGCAATTGCGCAAATAGAAGACACCGAAACAAATCTTCTCAATGGCAAACCATTTTCAAATGATTTCAGCGGACTTGTGTCGATCTTCTCAACCTACGGTTTTCCGGAAGCTGAACTTATCAGACTCATCAAAGACGCATTAAATTCAGGAGATTTTTCAGACAAATTATCAATTTTTAAAATTGACGAAGAGACTTTGGCACAAATTGACAAATGCAACCGTGTCAACGATGTAGTAGAAGTGTTGACCAACAAAAATCCATTGTTTGCTGAGATAATCAAACTTGCAGTCGCTACAGTTGCTCAAACTAAATTGGGAATAAATCCAGACATCATAATGGAACTTCTCAACAGCGCATATCAAAGCCAACTTCAAAATATCGGCGCGTCAGACAGACCAAGCGCAATATACATCTACCCTGCGTCATTTGATGCAAAAAAGGTTATCCTTGACTACCTTGACGAATGGAACGAAGACAAAACAGCCACCGAAACCATAATGTATACAGACCTTGCGTCAACGGTTGCCGAAATCGTTGAAAAAGTGGTGGATATGGTGTCATACGTACTTATCGCGTTTGCCGCAATATCCCTTGTCGTGTCAAGCATAATGATTGCGATCATAACCTATATCTCCGTTCTTGAAAGAACGGTTGAAATCGGTGTTTTGCGTTCTATCGGCGCAAGAAAACTTGACGTCGCAAACGTATTCAATGCAGAAACGTCAATCGTCGGGTTCATCAGCGGACTTTTGGGCGTATTCGTTGCGTGGTTGCTTGACTTCCCCATCAATATGCTCCTTTGCAAGTTGGTGGAACAAGCCCCGCCAAATCTTGCACAGTTAAACCCCTTGCACGCCCTTCTCCTTGTCGGGCTTGCAATCGTGCTTAATATCATCGCTGGCTTTATTCCGTCAATCATCGCGTCCAAGAAAGACCCCGTCATCGCACTTAGAAGCGGTGGCTGATAAAAAACAAAAACATATTTTATGGCAACAAAAAAAGGCACAATCTGTGCCTTTTTTGTTTGTTTATATTCTTTGGCTTTTACAGTTTAGACCAATAATAGTTATCATACGTTGACTTGAAATTAGTCGCGTTGGTTGACGCATTTGTGACGCTTGTCTGCGTGCCACCTGTTTTATTTGCACTTGTCGTGCGATACCACGTCGTTGTGTCTGCAAACGTTATGCTTGTCAAGCCACTGCATCCATAGAAAGCATGTTCGCCTATACTTGTTACACTGTCTGGGATTGTTATGCTTGTCAAACCACTGCATCCATTGAATGCAGATAAACCTATGCTTGTCACACTGTCTGGAATTGTTATTCTTGTCAAACCACTGCATCCATAGAAGGCAGAACTGCCTATGCTTGTTACGTTATCGGGAATTGTTATGCTTGTCAAGCCACTGCATCCATGGAAGGCATAATAACCTATGCTTGTCACACTTGAAGGGATTGTTATGCTTGTCAAACTGCTACAATTATAGAAGGCATCACTCGGAATTGTCTTGACGTTATCACCAATAATGACTGTTGCAAGTTTTGTACAACCACTGAATATAGGATAACTTGAAGAACCTGCCGTTGTGCAGTTGATTGCATTCCAATTTACTGTTGTCAAACCACTGCATCCATAGAAGGCCTCTCTACCTATGCTTGTCACACCATTGCCTATCGTCACGCTTGTCAAGCCACGGCAATAACGGAAGGCATGTTGATTTATGGTTTTTATTGTATTTGGAATTGTAATATTTGTTGCAGTTCCAACATAACTTACAAGAGTTGTTCCATTATAAATTACAAATCCGTTTTCGTCTGTTGTAAGTTTACTCCTGCCTTCTTCTTTATAGACATTGAGTGCATAATAACCAACATAGCCATTCGATGATGAACCTTTTGTTATCGTAAGAGACGATTTATTCCATACTTCCACAAGACTAAAGCACTCATAGAAGGCATTTGAACCTATGCTTGTCACACTGTTGCCTATCGTCACGCTTGTCAAACCACTGCAATAACGGAAGGCATAATCACCTATGCTTGTCACACTGTTGCCTATCGTCACGCTTGTCAAACCACTGCATCCTTCGAATGCAGAAGAACCTATGTTTGTCACACTGTCCGGGATTGTTATGCTTGTCAATTTACTGCATTCATAGAAGGCATATTTATTTATGGTTTTTATTGTATTTGGAATTGTTATATTTGTTGCAGTTCCAACATAACCTACAAGAGTTGTGCCGTCATATATTACAAATCCGTTTTCGTCCGTCACAAGTTTAATTCCACCATTTCGGGTGTAAACGTTGAGTGCATAATAACCAACATAGCCATTCGATGATGAACCTGCTGTTATCGTAAGAGACGATTTATTCCATACTTCCACAAGTTTATAACAATCATAGAATGCAAATGAACCTATGCTTGTCACACTGTTGCCTATCGTCACGCTTGTCAAACCACTGCAAAATTCGAAGGCATTTGAACCTATGCTTGTCACGCCGTTGCCTATCGTCACGCTCGTCAATCCACTGCAATTATAGAAAGCATAACTCTTTATTTTTGTTACTGTATTTGGGATTACTAAATCAGTTACCAATTCGCCGTTAAGATACAACTTCTTTGCATAACACAACGGGTTTGATGTTGAATCCTCAAACGATATATTGCACCATGCGGCAAGGTCTATGATATGAACTGCTGTCAAACCACTGCATCCAGAGAAGGCATATTTACCTATGCTTGTCACACTGTCTGGGATTGTTATGCTTGTCAATCCTATGCAATTACGGAAGGCATAATTACCGATGCTTGTCACACTGTTCGGGATTGTTATGCTTGTCAAACCGCTACATCCATGGAAGGCATCATCCCCTATGCTTGTCACACTGTCGTCATCAGGGATAACGCTATTTTTGCAACCAAGCAATAGTGTTTTGCTTGCTGTTTCAATAAGACAATTGCCAGCACTGTGATATACGCTATTCCCACTTGCAACGGTTATGCTTGTCAAACCACTGCATCCAGAGAAGGCAGAACCACCTATGCTTTTAACACTGTTGCCTATCGTCAC
>JAZRVS010000045.1:0-102404 GCA_045599365.1 Bacteroidales bacterium | reverse complement strand
AACAGATGTTATTATCTGACTATCAATTTCTTGAAAAAATTGTGCTGTCGGAGCTCCATGTATGTTAGCCGATGTTGAAACTATTGGTTTGTGAAATTGTTGTATCAATTGATCAGTAAACGCCTCATTGGTAACACGAATCCCTATACTACCATCTTGACCAACTAAATTTGTAGGTAAATTCCTCGCCTTTTCAAATATAATTGTCATTGGTGTTGTAGCACAATCAATTAAATCGTACGCAATTTGTGGCATATCTTCAACATATCGCTCAAGCATCGCCACCGAATTTACCAATACCAACAACGGTATATTCCCATCTCTATTTTTTAATTTAAAAACTTTGTCAACAGCCTCTGCATTCGTTGCATCACAACCAATTCCCCAAATGGTATCTGTTGGATACAAAATCGTTCCTCCTGCTCTGAGAATTTCACAACATTTCTTAATATCTTCCTTCATTTGTAACCATTTTTACAAGTTGTGCAATTTTACTAAAGATTTGTAAAATGTTTGTATATTTACCAAAACAAATTTTATGAAAATCTATCGTTCTATTCTCATACTTTTGTGCGTTATGGTTTCTGCTTGTTCGCACGCAGAACAAAAAGAAATGCACGCAAAAGATATTATTAAACTTTTAGAAAAAGGTAAAAATGTTGAACTTGCAAACAAAATCATTATTGACGATTTAGATCTCACGCTCGCAAATCATCTCCAAATGTTGAGCAATTCTCAAATACAAAACGTGATTAACTGCAATGTCTTTTTCTCCAACTGCGTTTTTATGGGAAAAATAACCACTAATGGTACAAAAGACAAATTCCCGATTGCAACTAAATTTAACGAAAACCTCATCTTTCAAAATTGCGACTTTCGTGGTGATGTAGATTTTTCTAATGCAATTGTTATGGGGGCTATAAACTTTAACAAAGCAAAATTTAGAAAAACGACTTCGTTCAACAATATGATGGTTTATTCAAAAGATGCTTACTTCTCTGAAATTGAAGCAGAAAGTTCTGTTTCAATGATTTATGCATCTTTCACTGGAAATTTATTTTTGATGGATGGTCAATTTCTATCTGACATTTCGTTACAAAACATCACCGTAAACGGGAAATTGATGGCAAATGGATTGCAATGTTCAGCTTCAGCAGAATTTGATATGATGAACATTCACGGACGTGCAATTTTCAACTACTCAAATTTCAACAAACAAGCGTCATTCATTCAATCACGCTTTTTTGACGATGCAGATTTTGTTGGCACAACATTCTCAGAAAATGCCAATTTAGAAAACACATATTTCTTCGGCAAATTAAACATGGGTGATAAAGAATATCCGTGCGACCGAACAATGGAGCAAATAATAAAAAAATAAATACTTGTTTAGCATCAAATAAACATAAATACAACAATTATGAAACATTTCAAATTAAAATTTCTATCCCTACTATTATGCGGTGGCTTTTTCTTACAAAGCTGTACTGATGAAATATTGGCTCAACTACTAACAGAGATTTTAGTCGAGGCTGCCAGTGGTTGGTTAGTTGACGATGAAGATATGGACAATATTCCAGAAGACATCGTTGTTGTTGATCCAGATGAAAATTCTTTTGCCTCTAAAGTCGATTTATCAAGTAAATTTCCTCCAATTGGGAATCAAGGGAATTATGGAACCTGTGTGGCTTGGGCAAGTGGGTACAACCTTAAAACTGCGTTGGACGCAATCGACAAAGGTTGGACTTCATCACAATTGGCGAGTCCGTCAAATCAAACAAGCCCTGCCGATTTATGGGCTGCAATTCCGTCTGCCGATAGAGGTTCTGGTTGCAACGGAACAAATTTTGAGCCAGCCCTTGACGCTATGATTTCTAAAGGTTGCGCTTCTCTTTCCGAAGTTCCATACTCTACCATTAAATGTTCTGGGAATTCTGCAAAAGGTAGTTCAACTAAGTTGTCAAACTACCGAAAAATATGCTCAGAAACAGAAGGTAAAACTCTTAAAAATTTCAAATATTATCTAAATCAAGGTCGTCCAATTGTTATTGGAGCTCGCTTGGGTGATAATTTTATGTCGTGGAATAGTTCTGCTGTCATAAAATCAGACACATACGTGCAAGAAGGGATGCAACATGCCTACCACGCAATGGTTTTAACTGGTTACGATGATAGTAAACAAGCTTTTAGAGTAAGAAATTCATGGGGAACATCGTGGGGAGACAATGGTTCTATTTGGGTTGGTTATAATTTCTTTCTAAACAATTTTGTGTTCGCTGCTTTTGTCGCTCAAACAAAAACAAGTGTTTCTGTTGCTGGTTCTTCTATTGCATCACAAGATTTGTCTTCTGGTTACGATTTACTTGCTTATTCCGCTGAAGATTATGCTGACGAAGAAGGTGACGCATTAAGTAGAATTTTCTCATACTCTATCTACAACTCTGGAACAAAGCCGATTTTCGCAAGTCAAAGATGGTCAACTATATATATGTATTATAATGCAAGTGATGCCAATGATTACGAAATAATCTACGAAGATTACTATACCGATGAATTCGGTGCAAAAGACGAATATGGTATATTGGAGGGTTGCGATGCAATTTGTGGTGGCTATTGGAACAACTTTGATGTGATGGCAGGTAAACAAGTCGGTGATGATTTTGAAATAAGTTATCAAATGCCTAAAATTACTGGGAAATACTACTTGGTAGTAATCGCAGATGCTTTTGATGCAATTGCAGAAGCTAACGAAGACAACAATTTCTTCTTCATTACTGCCGAAAATGCAAAACCTCTTGAATTTGTAAATGGTGTTATTACCAATAAAACGAAAGCATATTCTCTTAAAGCAACAAAACTTCCATCTCAATTTGAAAATACCGAAAACCAAACTGTTGTAAAAAGTGGGAATCTCAACGCTTACTCTCCTGCAGAAGTAAGTCGTTTATTGTTGTCAGACAAAAAATCTGGGAAATTGCAATCAAAAATTGATGAATATCGTCTAAAATCTGCCACTTTACCAGCGACAAAAAGAATCGTTCACCCCTAATTTTTGTTTATTTGTCCCCCCAAAAGGTTCTTTTACGTCTTTCTACCTGTAAAAGAACCTTTTTTTTGATTTAAAAGTTTTTTCATGAGACTTTTGTCTCGTTGTCATTACAACACAACGATGTATTGTCATAAGTATCTAAAAAAATTTAACTATGAAGAAAACTTTTATTTCAATCACTTCTCTTGTTTTAACAAATTTATATGTATTCGCAGGTGGTGTTATCACGAATACCAATCAAAGTTCTCAATTTATTAGAATGGCTTCACGTTCAGCATCTCTTGACTACGATGCTGTTTATTTCAATCCAGCAGCAACAGCTCAACTAATAGATGGATTTCATATCTCGTATGGTCATCAAATTTGTTTACAAACAAGAACAACTACAGACGATTTTCCAACATTAAATCGACACGAATATAAAGGAAACATTTTTGTCCCAGCATATCCAACATTACAAGCAATTTGGAAGAAAAATAATCTTGCTATTTCTTTTGGATTCGGTCCCAATGGAGGTGGAGGTAGTGCAACTTACGATAATGGTTTAGCATCTTTTGAACGAACAATTTCTTTAATTCCTTCGATGGTAACTGCTGCAGGAGTACCAACATCTAACTATACAGCAAATATCTCCTTTGAAGGAGGCTCCGTGCTATATGGAGGGCAACTTGGTGTGGCATATTCGTTTCTTGATGAAAAATTAGCAGCAAGCATCGGAACTCGTTTTATATATGGGAAAAACACGTACAAAGGTGGTATTAAAGATATCAAAATCAATCCAAACATGGGCGGGTTGAATGGATTAGATGGTTCCGTTTTCATCTCCGCTCAACAATTTTTCAATTCAATTGGCTCAACCGCTCAAGCTGCTGCCGTTGCCGATAAAGATGTTGATGCAGTACAAACAGCTGTTGGAATTGCTCCAATTGTAGGTGTTAGTTATAGACTAAATAATCGTCTCAATTTTGGATTGAAATACGAATTCAAGACTAATTTAGAATTTACCAATGATACGAAAAAAGACGATACTGGAATGTTTACCGATGACTCTACATTCCACAAAGATATTCCTGCAATATTTTCTCTTGGTGTTGGGTACAAAATCACCGACAAATTCCGTGGACAACTTTCTTATACTCAATACTTTGACAAACAATGTAATTGGGAAGGACGTGAAAAATTGATGGATCACAACACAATGGATCTTGCTCTTGGTCTTGAGTATGATGTAATTCCATTGTTAACTCTAAGCGCAGGTTATTCTCGTTGTTTCGCAGGTGCAACTTCTGAATACGAGACCGATATGGACTTCTCGTTGAGTTCAAACACATTCGGTGTAGGAGGACGACTACATTTCACAGAAAAATTACAAGCTGACTTTGGATTTATGTTTGTTTCTTGCCTTGAAAATGACAAAACGTCCGTTGACGCATCAAGTGGAATTTCCCACAAAGAAACTTACGTAAAAGACAACAAATTATTTACTTTAGGGGTAAGTTACTCTTTCTAAAAGATTGGTAGAGATGCAACATTTTGCATCTTTACTTTTTGTCATTAAAGAAATTTTTGATTTTCATCGCCTTGTCAGTACCGACAATTAATTCTAAATCTTCTTTACTTGCTGATTTTATGGCAGAAATCGACTTAAACACCTTAAACAATTGTTCTATTGTTTTTTGACCTATTCCATCTATTTGCTCCAATTCTGATGTGGTAAAATTTTTTGACCGTTGATTACGATGAAATGTAATGGCAAAGCGGTGCACTTCTTCTTGTATTTGTTCCATAAGATGAAACAATGGGTCTTTCGGATTTATATCAACTATTTTGGGTGGGAAACCAAAGAGTATTTCATGAGTTCTATGTTTTCTATCTTTTGCAAGTCCTGCTATAGGAATCTCAAGATGTAACTCGTCCTGTATAACGTGTCTCGCAACTTCCATTTGTCCTTCTCCTCCATCAACAATTAGTAACTGTGGTAATTCTTCACCTTCTTCAGAAAGACGCTTGTATCGACGGTAAATTACTTCTGCCATACTTGCATAATCATCAGGACCTTCTACTGTTTTTATATTAAACTTGCGATATTCCGATTTGTTTGGTTTTCCATCGGTAAAACGAATCATTCCTGCTACAGGGAAAGCTCCTTGTATATTGCTATTATCAAAACACTCTATATTCCTTGGGAGTTCTTTAAGTTGAAGTGTATTTTGCAAAGATTCTAACAATTTTCGATTATGTCGTTCTGGATCAAGACGTTTCATTTGCTTGAGTTTCTCTACTTTATACAAACGAGCATTCTGTTCTGACAATTTGAGTAAACTCAATTTTTCTCCGCGTTGAGGAACATGAAAAACAACTCCATCTAATTGAAAATCAGGCTCAAACGGAACAACTATTTCTTTCGCTGTACTTGGAATATTCTGTCGAATTTCAGTAATTGCAAGTGCTAACAATTCTTCAGGATTTTCATTCAACTGTTTTCGGATTTCTAACGTATGTAATTGAACTATTGCCCCATTCACAACTTTTAGAAAATTAACGTACGCTGTATCCAAATCATCTAAAATAGAATATACATCAACATTCGTAATACTTGGATTTACAACCGTTGAATGCGCCTGATAACGAGTCAATTCATCTATTTGATTTTTAATTTCTCCTGCGGCTTCAAATTTCAATTCAGAAGAAAATTGTAACATTCGAGACTTCAATACCTTTATTACTTCTCCTATATTTCCCTTCAATATATCTCGAATCTCGGATATTGAATTTGCATATTCTTCCGCACTTTGTTTTCCAACACACGGTCCGTAACAATTTTTTATATGGTATTCCAAACAAACATTGAATTTTCCTTTCGCAATTTCCATCGTATTGAGAGCAAGATTGCACGTACGCGGTTTATATAGTTGCTTTACAAAATTGAGAAGATTTTTCGCCATCTTCACATTGGCATACGGTCCAAAATATTGCGATCCATTTTTCACCATTGTTCGTGTGAGAAAAATTCGCGGAAACGCTTCGTTTTTGATAACAATCCATGGATAGGTTTTATCATCTTTTAACAAAACATTATACCGTGGTTTGTATTTTTTTATCAAATTATTTTCCAATAACAACGCGTCTTGTTCACTTTCAACAATAAAATGTTTTATTGTAACTATCTTACTAACAAGCACTTTCGTTTTCAGATGTGTTTGTTCTTTATTAAAATATGAAGAAACTCTTCGTTTTAAATTTTTGGCTTTTCCAACATAAATGAGTGTATCATTTTTGTCAAAATACTGATATACACCAGGATCTGTCGGCAACGTAGCAAGTTGTTCCCGAATTGATTGCAACCGCTGTTCTTCCTTTGTAACCAAAATTAGTATAAGAAATTATTGTATGGATACCGAATTGCATGCATTTCTTTCACTCGTTCGTACACCATTTTACGAAATTCTTCAATGTTTTCTTTGTTTTTCGCCGAAATGAAAATACATGGTTCTTTCTTCGCAAAATACATATTTTTGAAATCTTCCAACGAATAGTTTTCATTCGTTTTGGGACTTAAATCGTCATCTTCTTTTTCGGTGTACGTAAATGCGTCTATTTTATTAAACACCAAAATAACTGGTTTATCTCCAGCGCCAATATCGGCAATAGTCTGACTTACAACTTGTATTTGTTCTTGAAAATTCTTGTGCGAAACATCTACTACGTGCAACAACAAATCGGCTTCACGCACCTCATCTAACGTCGATTTAAAGGATTCCACGAGTGTTGTCGGTAGTTTACGAATAAAACCAACCGTATCAGACAACAAAAATGGCAAATTATCAATCACAACCTTACGGACCGTTGTATCAAGAGTTGCAAACAACTTGTTTTCTGCCAACACCTCCGATTTACTTATCATATTCATGATTGTAGACTTTCCAACATTTGTGTATCCAACCAAAGCAACGCGAATCAACGATTGACGATTTTTGCGCTGAGTAATCATCTGGCGGTCAATTTTCGCTAATTCGTCTTTCAAAAAAGCAATACGAGATTGTATTATTCGGCGGTCAACTTCTATCTGCGATTCTCCCATACCACGCGAGGTTGTTCCCCCACCATGCTGACGGTCGAGATGAGTCCACATTCGAGTCAAACGAGGTAACATATACTGCAAACGCGCCATTTCAACCTGAGTTTTTGCATACGCAGTTTGAGCTCGCTGTGAAAAAATATCCAAGATTAATTTAGTTCTATCTACTATTGGATGATTTAGTTCTTTTTCAAGATTTCTTAATTGTGTAGGCGCTAACTCATCATCGAAAATAACCAAATCAGTCTCATTTTCATCAAGGTACAATCTTATCTCTTCTATTTTACCTGCACCTATAAATGTTTTTGCCAACGTCTGTGGCAATTTTTGTAAAAAATGTTTTGTAACAACAATACCCGCCGTTTCTGCTAAAAACGCTAACTCATCAAGATACTCTCGCACCTGCAATTCCGTTTGGTTTGAGGTCATCACACCAACAATTATTGCAGTTTCAGGTTGTATTTCAGTTGAAAACGGTTCTGGCATAATCTATTAAAGGATTACAAGACGACTGTTAAGCCTTCTTCCATTATTTAAATCTGCGTTTGTCGTTCACTCGTTTTGCTTTTCCTTGACTTCTTTCTATCGCGTTTGGAGCCACAGGTTTTATATTTGGTTGAATACCAACTACGTTTTGAATTGCGTGTGCAATTTTCTTGCGTAAGCGTTCCATTTCGCCAACAACATCGGAATAGTATTGTTCCTTAACCTCAACATCAATATCAAACGTATCAGTATTATTCACACGATCTACGGTAATAAAGAAATGTGGTTCAACTTCGTCTAACGTACAAAGAACAGCCTCAACTTGAGAAGGGAACACGTTTACGCCTCTAATAATCAACATATCGTCTGTTCTACCAAGTATTCGACCCATTTTTACAAGAGTACGTCCACATTCGCATATTCCATGAGTCAAATGAGTCAAGTCGTGGGTTCGGAATCGAATCATTGGCATACCTTCTTTTGCCAAGGTTGTAAATACCAATTCGCCTTCAACGCCGTCAGGCAATGGTTCCCCAGTATTAGGATCTACTATTTCTGGATAAAACAAATCTTCGTTTAAATGCGTCCCATTTTGACACTCACACTCAAAACCGACACCTGGACCAGAAATCTCCGTAAGCCCGTAGATATCAAATGCCTTAATACCAAGACGACACTCTATTTCTTTTCGCATTTCCTCGGTCCATGGTTCCGCACCAAACACCCCAATTCGCAATTTAATCTCATCGCGAGGAATTCCTGATTTTTCCAATGCTTCAGCCAAATACAACGCATAAGAAGGTGTACACGCCAAAGCTGTCGCTCCTAAATCACGAATCATCAACAATTGTTTCTCTGTATTTCCAGCAGACATAGGCACAACCGTTGCGCCAAGATTCATAGCTGCATCATGAGCGCCAAGACCTCCTGTAAATAACCCGTAGCCGTATGAAATTTGAATTGTATCATCTGGTGTTAATCCATACGCAGAATAACAACGAGCGCCAGCTTCTGCCCAATTTGCGACATCATTTCGAGTATAAGCCATCACAATTGGTTTTCCCGTTGTCCCCGAAGATGCATGAATCTTTACAATCTCAGATTGCGGAACAGAAAGCATTCCCCAAGGATAGTAATCTCGCAAATCTTGTTTAGAAGAAAATGGAAGTTTTACAATATCATCAATTGTTTGAATATCAGCAGGTACAACACCAGCATGTTGCATCCGTTCACGATATGGAATGCAATTGTTGTAAGCATGTTCAACCACCTTGCGAAGTCGCTCTCCTTGCAACTTCCGCATGGATTCGCGATCTAAACATTCTATTGATTTATTCCAAATCATTTTAGAGTTTTTTACTGTATTCCACCCCTGTTTCAAATGCCTTGACATTCATCGCAACAACTTCTTCGCCCTTTGCTGCGAACAATTCCTTTACGCTGTCTTTCATCACATTTGAATCAATTCCAATGATTGGAGCAACCGCACCTGCAATCACCACATTCAATGATCGTTCGCTCAAATTTTTTGCGATTTCTTCAGAATCAATAATCACATATTTGAAACCACTATTTTTTATAGTGTCAATCACTTGATTTTCATCAGGATAGTTTGGAATATTTTTAAAAGGAGCAGACGCAGTGATAATAATTCCATCTTTTTCCAAATACGAAATATAACGCAGTGCTTCACGCGGTTCCATTGCAAGTATTATCTCTGCTTTACCCTTTGGAATTAAGTCCGAGTAAATTTCTTCGTCTGCAATACGAAGATTTGACTGTACATCGCCTCCTCGTTGTCTCATTCCGTGAACTTCAGCTTGTTTAACATTTAATCCTGAATGCATAGCAGCAAGATCAATAATTGACGCAATAGTCAAAATTCCTTGACCGCCAACGCCCGCTAAAATGATATTTTTTATCATAATCTGTTAGTTTTTACTACCTTGTTACTCATTTCTCAACAAAGTGTCGCAAATATACAATTAAATTAAGAAGGAATAATTAAGATTTAAGAATAATGTTATTTTTGCAAAAACAAAACAATGAATACAAATCTTGACCCCGAACATATATCCAACAAGGATACCGAGTTTGAAAAGAAACTTCGTCCACTGGATTTTGACGACTTTTCTGGTCAAGATAAGGTAGTTGAAAACCTACGAATTTTCGTCGCAGCAGCAAAAATGCGTGGCGAATCGCTTGACCACGTTTTGCTTCACGGACCTCCTGGCCTTGGGAAAACAACTCTTGCAAATATTATTGCCAACGAACTTGGCGTGAATTTCAAGATAACATCGGGACCTGTTCTTGATAAGCCAGGTGATTTGGCAGGTTTACTTACCAGTTTGGAAGAAAACGATGTCCTTTTTATTGACGAAATTCATCGTTTGTCGCCTATTGTTGAGGAATATTTATATTCTGCAATGGAAGATTTTCGTATCGATATTATGATAGACAAAGGACCTTCTGCCCGTTCGATACAATTATCTCTCGCACCTTTCACTCTCATCGGAGCGACAACGCGTTCTGGATTATTGACAAGTCCATTGCGCGCTCGTTTTGGTATAAAATGTTTGTTTGAATATTACGACGTGGAACTTCTTACAAAAATCATAGAACGTTCTGCAAAAATCATTGGAGTTGAAATAGTTACGCAAGCAGCAAAAGAAATCGCATCTCGTAGTCGTGGAACTCCTCGTATTGCAAATGCACTTCTCCGTCGTGTTCGAGATTTTGCACAAGTAAAAGGTTCTGGAAAAATTACCGTTGACATCACACAATTTGCTCTCGAAGCTCTCAATATTGACAAATATGGGCTCGATGAAATGGACAACAAAATTCTTTGTACCATCATTGATAAATTCTCTGGCGGTCCAGTTGGATTAAATACTATTGCAACGGCTGTCGGCGAAGATTCTGGAACAATAGAGGAAGTGTATGAACCATTTTTAATTAAAGAAGGTTTTCTACAACGAACTCCTCGCGGACGAGAAGTTACTCCTTTGGCGTACAAACATTTAGGTAGAATCCCACAAGCAAAACAAGGCAGTTTATTTTAGAGATGTTATCAATTTTTAATAAAATGAATAAGATTGAACCAAATGATCCATGTTGGTGTGGAAGTGGTAAAAAATATAAAAAATGCCACTGGCTACAAGATTGTGAGTTAGACAAATACCGACGTGAAGGTTTTAAAATTTTGCCTCGTAGCATCTTGTATTCTGCCGAAAGCATTGAAAAGATTCGTAAAGCAGGGGCATTGAATCACGCTGTATTAGATATGATTCAAAACGAAATCAAAGATGGCATTACAACCGAACATTTAGACAATTTAGTTCGCGAATTTACGTATGACAATGGCGGAATTCCTGCTTGTTTGAATTATGAAGGTTTTCCTAAAAGCTGTTGCATTTCTATAAATGAAGTCGTTTGCCATGGCATTCCAAACGCAAATACCATCATTAAAAACGGTGATATCGTAAACATTGACTGCACAACAATTCTCGATGGCTACTACGGCGACAGTAGCCGAATGTATTGCATTGGAGATGTTGCTCCAAACGCTCAAAAACTTGTTGATGTTGCAAAAGAATGTTTAGAAATTGGGTTAAAACAGGTAAAACCGTATGGCCGTTTAAATGATATTGGAGATGCAATAGAACCTTACGCAAACAAAAATGGTTTTAGTATCGTTCGCGATTTATGTGGTCACGGAATCGGAAATAAATTCCACGATGAACCAGAAGTTGTTCACTACGCACAAACTCGCCAACGTGGCGTACTAATGATGCCAGGTATGGTTTTTACAATTGAACCTATGGTAAACGAAGGTACGTGGAAATGTAAATTTTTGAAAGACGGCTGGACAGTCATTACCGCCGACAAAAAACTTTCAGCTCAATGGGAACACACCCTTGTTGTAACTGAAACAGGGTACGAAATATTAACATAAAATGGAAACAAAAAAAATTCTTACAATACAAGATATTTCTTGCGTTGGGCAATGCTCTCTAACAGTTGCATTACCAGTTATTTCTGCAATGGGAATTGAAACAGCAATTCTTCCATCTGCAATTTTATCAACACATACAGGCGGTTTCTCTGGTTATACCTTTCACGATTTAACCGAAGATTTACCTGCAATTAAGAACCATTGGAAAAAAGAAAACATTCTTTTCGACGCTTTCTACACAGGCTATGTTGGCAGCGTAAAACAGTTGGAATACATCTCAGATATTATTGACGAACTTCGTAAACCCAATAGTTTGGTAATTATTGACCCTGTTATGGGCGACAAGGGGAAATTATATCCTGGTTTTGAACCAAGTTTTGCTAAAGAAATGGCAAAAATGTGTAAAAAAGCTGATGTTATTGTACCAAATCTTACAGAAGCATCTTTTATGCTTGATGAAGAGTATATTGAATCTAATCACACAGAAGAATACATTGCTCGAATATTGAAGAAATTGCTTTCTCTTGGTTGTAAAAACGCTCTTCTTACTGGTGTCAACTTCAATAGTAATGAATTAGGTATTGCAACTATCAATGGTGCTACAGGAAACATCAATTATTATTTCCGTGAAAAATATGATGGAATGTTTCATGGTACAGGAGACGTGTTTGCAAGCAGTTTTGCAGGAGCAATGATTCTTGGAAAGTCAGTTGAAGAAGCTGGTAAAATTGCTGTTGATTTCACTGTTGACGCAATTTCAAAAACAATAACAGACAAGTCTCACTGGTATGGTGTAAAATTTGAACTCGCTTTACCAGGCTTGATTGAAAGTATTAGAAATTAGCGCTATTTCCCCAATACGTTAAATAACTTCTTCCTATTGTGTCCAATAGGAAGAAACATACTAACATCCCTATATATAAGGATGATATTACTACAAAATCGTTTCTAACTTCTCTGTTGTTGGCACGTCATTATGATGCCATTTATTGATAACTTTTCCGTCTTTCAAAAGAATCAAACCTGGATTTGAACGAACTATTGTCTTCAACAAAATGTCATCAGCAGAAAGAAAATGATATTTAGCGCCCGTTTCCTCGCTATATTTTTGTATTACAACATCAAGACTTGATGTCGCTCCATAAAAAGCATATCCTTTTGATGACGCCCACTCATACACATCATTAATTTCTTTTTGATGTTTCGGATTTGATTCATTTATATCATAGTGAATTGCCATAAAAACATACGAACTATCCAAAATAACATCACACGTTGCATCTTCTGCACCATTCATAAACATCATACTTTCAACAATATACGCATTCTCCATATTGATAGAATCATTTTGTGGAACGTCTAATTTTTCCTCAACAATTCTAAGAGGAACATCTGGATTATATTCCCAAATTGTATAATCTGGATAATTGTTCACTATGTCAAACTCCTTATGTTCTCCCGTTTGATTGTTGACAAAATCAGCATATTGATACGTTTTAACATTGCTTGCAATTTCTATATCACTACATTTTTCTCCAATCAACTGAACGCCAACTTTATATGGACGGAAATCTATCGGAGGCAAATGGCGTAATGCAAAAACAGACAAACCAACAATTGCAACTGTGCAAACGCCCAAAACCACAAATGACTTTTTGTTTGAAATTAAATCAGTGAATCGTTTGTGGAAAATAAACGTCAAAACAACTGGTATCAAAATGATAAGATTTTTCACAAATGTTTGCCAATTTGTAAGTACTAACGCATCGCCAAAACAGCCACAATCGTGAACTAACTCCTTGCCTGTAATATTTTGTTGCATAGCAAGATAAAGGGTTATTGGAGTAAAGAAAATCATAAAAATCAATGCTCCAAGCGATGACCATTTTGGAAATATCTTAAACAATAGAGCCAAACCTACAAGTAACTCTATCGTACTCAATATGATACCAAATGTAAGAGCAGTCGGTGCAAAAATGTCATCTATCCCCCACGCTTCAAAATAATCAATGAATTTGTACTTTGAACCGAGCGGATCATCAGCTTTTACAAATCCCGAAAAAACGAACAAAATACCCGAGAAATACCGACAAACATTCAACCAAATCTGACTTGGATTAAACGTAAGAGCAAGTCCGACAGATGCACTAAAAATAATCGCAACAAGTATCCATAATTTTGTCCACGATGCATCTTCAAATGCTCCAAAATTTGCAAACAAAGCCAATGCACCAAACATTGCCACCAAACCAATTGCAAAGCAAATTCGCTGTTTTACTGAGTTCATTATTTTTCTATTACAAGTTTAATAAGCGCAAAAATTGAATAATTTATCATATCTTGATAATTCGCATCTACTCCTTCTGAAATTTGTGTAACGCCTTTATTATCCTCTATTTGTTTTGTTCGATGCAATTTTTGTAAAATCACATCTGTAAAAGAACTTACACGCATAGAACGCCAAGCCTCTCCATAATCATGATTTTTATTCGTCATCAACGATTTTGTTGCATCATAATACTTATTGTAAAGAGACAATGCCATTTCTTTAGGCAAATCAATAGGCGCATCTGAATCCCTTAATTCTAATTGTATCAGTGCCATAATACCATAATTCACAATGGCAATAAATTCAGGAACTATGCCATCACCGACCAACGAAACTCCAGTTTCTTCAATGCTACGAATACGACTCGCCTTTATAAAAATCTGATCTGTAAGAGATTCTGGTCGCATAATTCTCCACGCTGTACCATAATCGTCATATTTTTTTTCAAAAATATCAAGACAAATCTTTTTTACTTCGTCAAATTCTTCGTTTGTATTTGCCATAATATTGATTTTTTGCAAAATTAAGAATTTTATTCTTACTACGGAAGAATGACTCTCAGTATCTTTTATTCTCTCTCAATTGTACAACAAATCTTTTCTCCGCATACTTTCTTTCCGCCTCTAAACAGTTCTATATGAGCAATATAAATCCCTTGCGATACAAGATTTCCATTTAAATTTGTACAATCCCAACGGATAAAATTGTTCTCACCAAGCAAAAAATTGCTACAAACTTGTTTTATCATTCGTCCCGATGTTGAAAAAATACGAATAGTACACAATGTCCCCAAATCTGCATTTCCACAAACAAATACACATTCATCATTTTCACCATCACCATTCGGTGTAATGACATCCGATTCAAGCGAAAAATTTTCTTTTACCGCAAGTGTTCTGGCTTGCGAATTTTTACATCCTGGAGTTGAATTTCCTGATGTAGCCGATGCAGAATTCCATGATGATTGATATTCTGACACCGAATTGAACAACAATCTTTCAAGTGATACGTCTTCATTATCTGCCAAATATGATAAATGCCAGTTTTCATTGTACGAAACCGAATCTATTACTTCTTCCCAACGATTGTATAATATGATTGTTCCTTGGTCATCAGGCAATGTTGGTAGTGTTGATTGAATAAAAAGACTCGTTTGACACTCACTTTTTTCTTTGTAAAAATCAATATCTGGAGAAACCACAACGTAAGTTCGCGGTGGAAATAACCTAAAACGAGAAGATATTTGTTCAAATGTTTCGCCATTTGAAAGATACAATTGCGACAAATCATAATACGAGTCTGAATTATTGTATAGCTCTACAAAATCCGATTTCCCCGAACTTGGATTAAATAAAAACTCGTTAATTACTATAGATTTTCGTTCTAAAACAGAATCTGTCTTTGCGAACATATATTCATTATTTTCAAACTGATTTCCTGCAAAATCAGACATTTCATTGGGAATAACCAACGTATATTCACATTGTTCTATAAATGAATCAGCCACAAGAACATAGTATTTTGAAAGGGAAAAGTCAGTCGGATTAACTGACAAAATTTCTTTATGCGGTTTAATCGTAATTTCATTGGATAAAACAACATTTTCGGAAAATGTAATTTCAAGTATTGAATCGGTTACCACTTGGAGATTTTCAATTTTTGGAGCAATTGTATCAACTATCGTTGTAGAAATCGAATTCATTTTTCCTGGAGTTCCACCAACACGATTTGCAACAGCACCCCAATTTACTTTTGTTTCCGAAAAATTATTTACATCCTTTTTTTCTAAACTCCATCCGCCCGAAGATTTAAAAGAATCATCATACCATGCATCAGAAAACGAAACCGATGAAATCACCATTTCGTTGAACAACAACGCAACTGTTTCTCCGGCATTTGTAATTGAAGGAAAATTTTTCACAAACAAGAAGTTAGACGTATCGTCAGTCATAGCTTTTTCTGAAATTATACAATAATGTTCTCTCGGCTTTAACTCTTTAAAAGGCAATTGGATTCTCTCTTTTCCAACAATCATCTGTAAATCAGAACATTGTACACTACAATTTGTGCGATTTAATATCTCAACATATTCAAAATCTGGAAGTCCGACAATTGGAGATGGTTTTGCCATAATTTCAGTTATCACAACATCATTTATAGATGGTTTACCATAAAAAAAGTACGAAATTATTGTATCTCTTAATTGTTCTTGTGCAGTATCAACAACAGATTTGACATAAAAATCACAATTTCCACATGATGTTTCCAAATCCGCAACAATCATATTATTTTCAATATGTTGATTTACGACACAATTTGATTCAATTTTTCCTGACACTAACGAATGTGAAAATGTTGCAACAAATCTTTTCTCATTAATAGATATTTTCTTAATAATGAATGGTGTATGAATAAATTGCATACACAAATCGTCTATTGTTATTTGTCCCGATTTGTCGCTTGCTTGTTGTATTTTAACAACAAAATTTCCTTTCACATATAGATTTGTCACGAAAAGTTTCGTTATTCCTTTTTCATTTTCTGTTGAAATTGTCCCAATAAGGGAATCGTTCACATAAACATTTGCCTCACAATTTGTTGTAAGAGTTTGTTCATACAAAAAAGAAAGTTTTTTTATTCCGTACGTAATTGTATCTGAAAATAGGCACGCATCGGCAGACTTATTAAAACTAATCGCCTTATCTTTATTTTGTGTAACCTGTTGATTTCCACGAGAATTTACATATTCCCACGAAATATTATTCTCGCCAACAAAACTTCCCGACGAGTACGATGCCCCAGCATCAAGTGAACTAAATTGTTCTAAATCTTGCGAATAAATACACGCTGTAATAGAGAAAAAATACAAGAGACTAATAATCTTCTTCATAATTGTTTATCTTTGTGGCATTAAATTAACGGACAAATATAATAAAAATTCTATGAAAGTTGCAATTGTTGGCGCAAGTGGTGCTGTTGGACAAGAATTTCTTAAAGTATTAGACGAAAGAAATTTCCCAATGGACGAGTTGGTATTGTTTGGTTCAGAACGTAGTGCAGGTAAAAAATACACATTTAAAGGTAAAGAATATACAGTTCAGTTGTTGAAACATGGCGATGACTTTAAAGGTATTGACATTGCATTCACCTCGGCTGGTGCTGGCGTTTCTAAAGAATATGCAGAAGACATCACAAAATACGGAGCAATAATGATAGATAATTCAAGTGCATTCCGTATGGATGACCAAGTTCCACTTGTTGTTCCAGAGTGTAATGCAAAAGACGCTTTGGTTCGTCCTAAGGGAATTATTGCAAACCCGAACTGCACAACAATTATGATGGTTGTTTGTTTGCAACCACTTGAAGAATTATCTCATATAAAAACAATTCACATTGCTTCATATCAAAGTGCTTCGGGTGCTGGTGCAGTTGCAATGGCAGAATTACAACAACAATACAAAGAGTTGGCTAATGACCAACAGCCAACAGTAAACAAATTCGCATACCAATTGGCATACAATGTAATTCCTCAAATTGACGTTTTCACAGACAATGGCTACACAAAAGAAGAGATGAAAATGTTCAACGAGACTCGTAAAATTATGCATACTGATGCACGTTGTTCTGCTATGTGCGTACGTATTTCATCATTGCGAGCTCACTCCGAGGCTGTTTGGATTGAAACTGAAAAACCTATCAGTGTTGAAGATGCACAAAAAGCACTCGCAAATGCTGAAGGAGTAACCCTTATCGACAATCCAAAAGCCGTTGGGACGAAAGCAAATCCAGATCCAACAAAAGAAACTTTGGAAAAATTGCCATATCCAATGCCTCTTTACACTGGTGGCAAAGACAACGTATATGTTGGTCGTGTTCGTAAGGATTTAGCTAATGACAATGGTTTAACATTCTGGTTATCTGGTGATCAAATTAAGAAAGGTGCTGCGTTAAATGCTGTCCAAATTGGAGAATACTTAATAAAAGAAGGAGTTGTTAAATAAGAATGGGATTACTTTTAACATATCTTTTATTCACTCTCGTCACATCTTTTTTATGCTCAATTTTAGAAGCCGTGTTGATGTCAACTCCGATTTCTTATATCTCTATGCGTGAAGAAGAAGGGAGTAAGAGCGCAAAAACATTCAAAAAGTTCAAACAAGAAACCGATAGACCTCTTGCCGCGATTCTATCTCTTAATACCATTGCTAATACCGCTGGGGCCGCATTAGTAGGCGCTCAAGCAGCAGAATTTTTTGGATCAAACTATTTAGGTCTTGCTTCTGCAATCCTTACTATTTTAATCTTAATTTTTTCTGAAATAATTCCAAAAACAATCGGAACAACATATTGGAAACAATTGATGGGTATCGCAGCACGTATTATTAGTGCACTCATAATTGTTATGCATCCATTTGTAATTCTCATAAAAATTATCACCAAATGGATTACTCCTAAAGAAATAGAAGCCACTATAAGTCGTGAAGAAGTTTCAGCAATGGCTAATGTAGGCGAGGAAGAGGGTATTTTTGAAGAAAACGAAAATAAAATTATTCAAAACATTATTAAGCTTGACAATATTAAAGCTTGCGATGTAATGACACCTCGAGTAGTTGCCGCTATCGCACCAGAATCAATGACTCTACGCGAATTTTATGACAACGATGATTATCTTCATTTTTCAAGAATTCCAATCTATTCAGAATCAAAAGAATTTATCACTGGTTACGTACTACGAAGCGATGCATTGGAAGAACTTGCTGATGACAATTTTAATACAACTTTGTCGCAATTGAAACGTGAAATATTATTCTTTAACGAAGAACAATCAATTAGTTCTGTGTGGGAAGATTTGCTAAAAAACAAAGCTCAAATCGCAGTAATGATTGACGAATATGGTTGTTTCCAAGGGATTTTGACATTAGAAGATATTATTGAAACTATTCTTGGTCTTGAAATTATTGATGAAAATGACGAAGTAAGCGACTTACAACAGTTTGCTCGCGATCGTTGGCAAAAACGTCAAAAGCAAAACAAAAATTTCCGTTCTTTACCAACAAAAAACGATCAAAATTCTGCTAATTTCAAAGAAGATTATTTGTAACAATTTTCAAAGATGCGATACATCGCGTCTCTACGCAAATGAAAAAAATCGTAACAATATCTTTACTATTTTGTTGCTTGTTTTCCAAAGCGCAAATTGCAACAATTGATTGCAGATTAACTCAATCGTACATTCAACAAAATATGAAAGAATGGAATGTATTCATTGACGAAATGTCAACGGAAATTGATAAGACCCACTCCATTGACTTGCAATTTAAAAGAATGATTGTTCGACATTTATATCTCGCGCACCTTCTTTTTAATGACAAAAATTCAAAACAAATAGATATTCAACTTGCTGGTTTAGAAAAAGATATTGAAGATCTCTCAAAAACAGACAAATACGGGAAGACTGTTCTCGCATTCAAATCTCCATATTTGGCATACGCAACGCTAAACAATCCCGTAACTGCAATATACCGACTACCAATGTGCTTTTCAACTGCAAAAACTGCAATTTCTAAAGCTGGTAATTCTCCATATAGTTGGGCGGAATATGGTAATTTACAATATTGCTACGCACTATTCATCGACGGAGACTTTAATGACGCAGTTTCTGCATTCAAAAAAGCCATCAACTTAATGGAACAAAATGGTTTATCTGACTCGTGTAATTGGTACTATCTCAACACATTATTGTTTCTTGCCAAAACATACGAAGATGGGAAAAACTATGACAAAGCCAATCAAGTTTACGACAAAATTCTCTCTATTCGTCCCGATTACGAAGCAATAAAACGCTGGAAACACTAATTTCCAAACACAGTTGCTCGTACACATAGAATCAAAGCAAAATTGTAATATCTTCCCTTATTGGGAACAACTGAATGTAATGCTCGTAATTCAATATCAAACAAATTTATTTGCTGACTTACTCCAATTTGTGCCGCCCAATCTATACGATTAAAATCTCTTGAACTTTGTTTTACTTTATCAACCAAGGCTTTTTCATATAAATTCGTAGAAACACTCGTTCCTATTTGAATATGAATACCTTGAGGAAATTTCTCAAAGTAATGATTTGGAACAACATCGCAGAGATATGTTGCATCAATATAGTCAATTGTTATGCTAAATTTAGGTATGCTATTTGACTCTGGTAACGAAGCCCCTTTTTGAGAAAATGTCAATTCAAAAATATGATTTGGTAACGTAGATTGTGTATTTCGCGTTACAAAAATTCCACCAAAACCTCCACATTTGTGAAAACCACTATGTTCATCTCCATCAACTTGACTTGTGGTAATGCCAGCTAAAAAACCTCCCTGAAAATTTTGAGCAGAAGCAATACAACTCAAAAAAAGTAGTATCGCTATCAACAAAAAAGACGAGACACGAAAATTCGCACCTCGTCTTAAATATTTATTGGGAATATCCATGATTTTTTCCCAACTATTCATCGTTACTCTACAAATTATGGTTGTGGTATAGGAACAATTCCAAGTATTCCTCGATAGTTTTCAGACATCACACCTGAAATAAAATCTATCGCAAAAAGAATGACAAAGAAACCAACAAAAATCAAAATTGCAGCTTTAATGAACTGTTTAGATTCAACTTGTTTACGAATACGATCTTGTTCTCGCAAAGACCACGTAGTATTTTGAATAATTTTGCTAAACAAATCATTTGTCTTTGCAATACTATAATCTATTGCTCCCGATGGAATTTGTTGTACATTTTGTGCAAGAGCCATAACCTCCAAACATGGGTCAAGTTTTTTCATTTCTTCCAAAACAGCATGTTCTTGTTGAGCTTTTTGCGCATCGGTAGCAACATCCCATATCAAAATAATTATAGAATTTTTCGCAAAACGTGAGTTTTTGATGTAATCACGTGCGGATTCCATTGTAGAAAATGCTTTCGTTTTCTTATAACTTTTTGTGCTTTTGAACTGCTCTTGTAACGATTTTGACTGCTCGTCATCAGCACTTACAATAAAGAAATAGACAACACCTTTCGTTGACTTCAACCCAGAATTTCCTGGAGCAGCATCAACAGAACCTTGTTTTCGATACTTTTGCGATGTAACAAAACGTTTATTTTCTTCAGCAACACACTGTGCCTTGAGCTTTTTCAACTCATAACTCCTATTTTTTTGTCCACTTAAATCTGCCATAATCGAAGAATTACAAATTTCGCACCGTAAATATATATATATTCTTTGTAAAACGATAAAAAATCAGCGTTTTTTTAGAAAATTTCATTAAAAAAAAGTAAATGAACAGATTACACTTGTACCTCAACGACATCATCTCTCCCAAAAACACTTCATTTTTTTAAAAATCACAAATTTTCCTATATTCGCATAGACAAATTTAAGCAATGAAATTATCAGATTTAAAAAATGGTGAAACTGCCGTTATAGTAAGAGTATCAGGGCACGGAGGATTTCGAAGAAGAATTATGGAAATGGGATTTGTTCGAGGTCAAAAAGTCACTTCAGTAATAAATGCTCCTATGAATGACCCTATAAAATACTCTATTATGGGATATGATGTTTCTCTTCGACGACGCGAAGCCGAACTTATTACTGTCCTTTCGGAAGAAGATGCAGATTCTGTACTTTCCGCCGAAGATGCAAAAGCACCAAATTATTATGCTTGTGGAGATTGCAGTGCATGCAATTCAAATTGTTTATCAAATCTACACAAAACGACCCAACGAAATATTATCAACATAGCGTTCGTAGGCAATCCCAATAGTGGAAAAACATCTCTTTTCAATGCTCTTTCTGGGAGCAACGAACATGTCGGCAATTATAGTGGCGTAACTGTTGATGTAAAGACTGGACACTTCAACTACCGAGGATACCACTTTAACGTAACCGATTTACCTGGAACATACTCACTTTCTGCCTACTCCCCCGAAGAAGTATATGTGCGCCGTCATTTACAATCTTCTATGCCTGACGTTATTATCAATGCTGTGGTCGCTTCAAATTTAGAACGAAATCTTTATTTGACTACTGAACTGATTGATTTAAGTCAACGAGTTGTTGTTGCATTAAATATGTACGATGAACTTTCTGCAAGTGGCGCAATACTTGACTACGAAAGGCTTGGGTCCCTTATGGGTATTCCTATGGTACCAACAATTGCGAAAAATGGACAAGGACTTGATAAACTACTCGACACCATAATAGAATTGTTTGAAGGAAGGAACAAATATGCGCGCCACGTTCACATCAATTATGGGAGCGTTATGGAGCCTGAAATTCTTGCTTTGACCAATAAAATGCACGAGGCAACCGACTTGCCACAACAATTCCCTGCTCGATACTGGGCAATTAAAATGATTGAAAATGACCAAGAAGCAATTGAAGTATTGCGAAATTGTGGTCACTATACAGAATGGTGCGAAACAGCGAAAGAGTCATCGGAAAGAATTCAACGTCAATTAGATACAGACGTAGAAACGGCTTTAAGTGACGCAAAATACGGATTTATCTCGGGAGCTTTACACGAAACATATACCATTGGAAATATTGACATCAACAAGCACACTCGAAAAATAGATACATTGGTAGCAAACAAATGGTTAGGATTTCCATTGTTCATATTCGTAATGTGGTTAATGTTTTTCGTAACCTTCAAATTGGGTGCATACCCACAAGATTGGATAGATTCTGGATTTACAGCATTGAGCGACTGGTTTAATTCTATTATGCCAAACAACGCATGGCGCTCTCTTTTAGTAGATGGAATAATTGCTGGTATTGGAGCTATATGTTCTTTCGTGCCAAATATACTTCTTCTTTATCTTTTTATTTCTTTAATGGAAGATTCTGGCTATATGTCGCGTGCAGCCTTTCTTATGGACAATTTTATGCACAATATGGGACTGCATGGGAAATCGTTTATCCCAATGTTGATGGGATTTGGCTGCAATGCTCCAGCAATTCTTGCCACACGAACAATTGAAAGTCGAAGTAGCAGAATAATCACCATGTTGATAGTGCCATTTATGTCTTGTAGTGCGCGACTGCCAATATACGTATTGTTTACAGGCACGTTTTTTCCTAACAATGCAGCAACAATTATGATTCTACTATACCTTTTAGGAATTGTTACGGCTATTGTAACAGCAAAATTACTTCGTACAACCAAGTTTGGCGAAGATGAAACCCCATTTGTGATGGAATTACCTCCTTACAGAATGCCTACTATTGTAGCGGTTCTCAAGCACATGTGGGATAAACTATTTCACTATCTCAAAAAAATTGGCACTGTTATCTTAGGAGCATCAATTATCATTTGGTTATTGTCATATTTTCCAAGACCAATAGAAAAGGTCGTTGATAGTGAAGGGAATTCCACTATAGTTTCTTCTGCTGCAAACGAAATAGATTACGAAAATTCCTACTTAGCAAAAATAGGGAAAACTATAGAACCTGTTATGAAACCGCTTGGCTTAGATTGGCGAGCAAGCATTGCAATTCTCTCAAGTATTCCAGCAAAAGAAATAGTTGTTAGTACGTTAGGTGTTTTATATGACAATAATAACGATGAAACATTAGGGAATTCCATTCTTGCAACTGGAACATTCTCAAGCGCATCTGCATTAGCAATGATGGTTTTTATGTTACTTTGTTTCCCATGTATAGCAACGCTTTCCGCTATTTATGCCGAATCAGGGAAGAAACGATGGGTTGTATTTTCTATCCTCTACCCAACTGCCGTTGCTTGGATTACTGCATGGCTGACATTCTTCTTAGGTAATATTTTTCTAAATGCATAATAAAAACGCAAATTAGAGATAATCTAATTTGCGTTTTATTTTTTGTGGCTTCGTAGGGAATCGAACCCTAATCTATAGTTCCGGAAACTACCATTCTATCCATTGAACTACGAAGCCAACTGGGCAAAGATAATCAATATTTAGTGATTAGTGTTGCGGAACTAATGATAATAATAAAAAGTACTGATTACAATACGCAAGTTCAGTAGTATAATCATTCACAACTATGTATCAGTAGGCGACTTTTAGCTTGATTTTCATAATGATAAGTAGATTACACAAAAAGATTCGTCTATCAACTGATATTTAGTAACTAACAACTAAATTACAATCAAAATGTTTATCATTATCAATGTAATATCACACTAATCTAAGTTTGTGGGATTTTTGCACTTACTCAAAGACATAAAAGTCTTTCATAATTCAATATTTTTTATAAATTTGTACGACTACTGCGAAGTCTGCAAACAAAGATTTTGACTTTGCTAATGATTATGTAATAAAAAAAGGAATTTTATTGCTATGAAATATAAAATTTTAAGTCTTTTAGGCTCTATTTTATTAGTATTAGGTCTTCACGCTCAAAATGAAGTTACCGTACATATCAATTCTGGGAATCCACGATTCCCATTCCCTCAGTTTTTAGATTATTCGTGGGGCGATTCGCATCGCCTTGATAACCTTGGAACCCGTAATCCCGAAGGTGTTGTTCATGCGGAAATGGAGCAGGATATTCGTGATGCCTATCAGATTTTTGCAAATGAATGGACTTATACTGGCGATGCCGTCGGAGGCGTGAAATATATCCGCGGTAATATTGGTTGTCCGTACGATTGTCGTGAAGGTGATGGATATTCTCTTTTGGCTGCGGCACTCATGGGTGATAAAACTTCATTTGATGGATTGTGGATGTGTGTTCATGATAAGGCCCGTGTAAAACAGCCACGTTACATTGATGGCGTAGTGTTTGAGCCTAATTATGCCTATGGGGATTATGCCTTGAAGGACAATGCAAACTCTGCTACAGATGGTGACGTTGATATTGCACTTGCTTTGTATGTTGCTTGGATGCAGTGGGGCGACGATATGGGTGTTCGTGATTCGCGTGGAAATATGATTTCGTACAAGAAAGAAATGATTGATGTGATTCGCGGTCTTGTTGCTATGAGTACTCGTTTCCCAACCGAAAATCCTCAACGTAATAATACTGGTGAGATTGGTTTTGATGGGTATATGAAAAATGGTGATACTTGGAATGAAATTACGGGTTGGGCAAGTCAGGCTGCCAATTACTACGTAGAAGATGGTATACAAAAGTATCCTGAATATGGTGGTCCACAGCAAATGCATACTGACTATTTGGCAACAGGTTATTTTCGCGAGTTTCATGATTTGTTGGAAAAATTGGATTTGGACTATTCTCCTGCTTGGGAACGTGAACAATATCGTAGAGCCGAGGCTTCGGGCGATTGGATGGTTGGAAATTGGGTGAGTCAATCGGGTACGAATATTTTCGTAGGTGAAGTTGCTTCGGTTAGTAACGCAAACGTGGTCACAATGTCTGCTGGTAATCAGGGTGGTCGTTTCCGTTCACCTTGGCGTACTGCTTTGAATTATGTTTGGCACGGAAATCCTACGTACTCATGGAATCCAACAACCCACAAAGTAGTTGATGGTGGAAACACCTATGAGTTGAATGCAGCAAAACAATTTTCAGGGTTTATGAATAATCCTCAAGGTTGGGGCAGCGGCGCTGCGTGTACCGAATATGGTGGAGGCCCCTCTGTTACATACAAAGGTCCAAGTACATTGAACTGGGATCTTGAACCGAACGGTTATTTCCCAAAGTCTGCGTTTACATTGAACTGGGTTCCTGCGTGTGGAACTCCTTCTGCGGTTGCTGCTCAGGATTTGGAATTGCTGGGTCAGTTGTATCGCCAATGTAACATAGAATGGGATGTAAAAACTGGTGGGGATGGTTATCTTACCAGTGTGCCTGTTTATTTCCACGGATTTTTCCGTTTACTGGGAATGTTGATAGCAACGGGAAACCATCAAGCTCCGAGTAAAATGGTTCCTCAACCAAACATGAAGATATATCGTGTCGTTGAAGATAGTGTGTCGTGTGCCTACACAGGCGATGTTATAACGTATCATTTGGATTATCGAAATTATGGTTCTGTTGATGCAAAAGGTGTTAAAATTGTAGAATACGTTCCCGATGATTTTGTTTTTGTGAGTGCAACTAATGGCGGCGTTTATGATGCAACAAGTCATACCGTTACGTGGACTGTTGGAACCGTTCCTGGCTTTCAAACTGATGGATTGGATGTTACAAAAGGACGTGTGTCGTATGATGTAAAAATTGGCCCAGAGGCTTCAGGACGATATTGTACAACAGCTGAAATTACTTGCTCAAATGGTTTGGGTTGGACTTCAAACGAGTATCCAAATGCAATTACGCCAACAATGCAGCGTAACTGTGTAGATGTAATAAAGCGTTCTCTTTTAATAGAAAAGACAGCAGACCGTGAACAGGCGAATCCAGGAGCAATTGTAAATTATACAATCAACTTTGAAAACTCATCGGAGGCTGGCTGGTTGGATGGTGGTCGTCCGCGTGTTGGGGTTGCATTTGCAAATACGCAAGATGGGTCGCAAATGTGGCTGAAATTCCGTTTGTACAATGATGCTATAGAGCCATATATCAATTATGGGAACTATCGAATTTCGTACTATTTGTATGATGCCAGTATGAAAAAACTTTCTAGTGCTGGCGGAGCTGGTTGGGGTTGGTACACTGCAATTTACGAAGGTAAACGAACTGCAAGTGATCAAATTTCAGTTAGTCATGAAACAGTGGTTGAAGGAAGTGATAGTTATGGTAAATGGAACCAACGTATGATTTTGCGTTTTGCACCGTTGTTGGTAACAAGTACTGGACATATCAGTAACTACTATGGTATGGGTTCTCGCGTGCATCGTGGAGGTGCCGAGCCATTGCGTGTTGCTGGTTATTTGTATCCAAGCGATTGGTCTTCTACAAACTATACCGATGACTGGTCATGGAATGCAAGTGCAAAAGATGCAGATGATGGTAACTATTATCCTGTAACCCCAAGTTGGCAGGAAATTGACCCGACAACTGGACAATCAATAGAAAGAGTCGTCAATACCTACAATCCTTCAATTTGTGAAACTCCAAAATATACAATCCCAAATATATTGGTGGAAGAATTTGATGGTTACACGTGGCGTCGTATTTTGGGTACAGGTCCAATGGCAGGTCGTGATGCCGAAAATGTGGTTATTGTAGATACTTTGCCAAAAGGGTTAACTTTTGTGGCTTTTCAAGGTAGCTGTCCTTTGGCAAGTAGTGGTGCAACCTGGCGTAACTATAAAATTGCTGATGGCAGAGATGTTGTGGAATGGAAAATTCCGATGTTGCAAATCAAACAGAAGGGTAGTATTACCTATTCTGCGACTGCAAACTTCCCGTCTGGGGCAAAATGCCAATCTGCTGACGAGGATATTGATAATTTAGCTTGGATTTATGCTGATTTGAATTCTCCAATAGCAGATACAGCGACGATTACAGTAACATGTGCAAAAGTCCCAGAACCAGTAAAACCGACTACATTAGTAAAAACTTCCGATGTAGAAACTGTCTCTGTTGGAGATGTAGTGACGTTTGATCTTGAATATGAACAAACTCACGGATATATAAATAATAATGCTGGAGAGAATGCTAGTGATTGGTCTGGAGGAAGTGTCTCTGGAGGAAAAGTCACAAATAATTCGGGAACAACAGCAATGTATAATAACTCAACTTGTAAGAATATATTTGTTGAGTTTGGTGCCTCTTTGACTGAATATGCTGAAGCAACTTTCATCTTCCGAGGCGACCAAAAAGTAACGGTGAAAAAGGATTATGGTGTCCTAATTGTTACGTACGGAAGTAAAACAGAACGTGTTGCTGAAAGTTCCGCAAATATTCATTTTGCGATAGATTTATCAGGAAGTATTCTTCGTCTGTGGAATTCTGCAGATACATCTGCTTCCGCTCCGTTTACGGTTGATAATGTCCCTGTTAAAGAAGGTAAGTTTGGCTTTAATAGCCCTGCACATGGAAATCATACGTATTCAAAAATTCATGTTCATACCGATTATGCGTATAATTTGAAGATTGTTGATGATTTTCCTTCGGAACTCGAATTTGTCAGTGCAACCGATGGGGGAACATATACGGATGGGAAAGTGGTTTGGACCAAAGAACAAGGAATGGACAATCCTATCCCGTTTGGGAAAAAATATGCAGTTAGTGTAACAGCAAAGGTTAAGGAATGCAGCGAAAAAGTAATTAATGAGGCTCATGTGGAATTGTTGGGTCATGCAAATGACGAAATTCGTGCACAGTCTGTGTTAGAATGTGGTGCTAGTTGCCCTCCAAAACCAACAGTATCAACTCCTATTACATACTGCGAGGGAGAAACAGCAACGGCATTAACAGCGATAGGAACGGCATTAAAATGGTACACTTCTGCAACAGGTGGAACGGGTCAAACATCTATAACACCTTCTACAACAACAGCTGGGACAACAACGTATTACGTATCTCAAACTGCCAATGGTTGCGAAGGACCTCGTGCAGCTATTGATGTTGTTGTAAATCCAAGACCAACAACACCAACAATCACTTCAGATTCTCCGTATTGTGTGGGAGACAAGATTACTCTTTCTGCTCCTCTTATGGAAGATGCCACTTATGCTTGGGAAGGTCCAAATGCATTCTCATCAACAGACCGACAACCAGAAATCACTTCGGCTGATGCTGACAATGCAGGTACATATAGCGTTGTTGTTACTAGCAAAGATGGCTGTAAAAGTGAAGCTGGTGAAGCAACCATAGTTGTCAATGCTATTCCAGACAAACCTACCATTACAACTCCTGTACAATATTGTCAAAACGAGTCTGTAACAGATGAAGTTTCTGCAACAGGAACTGCTTTGAAATGGTACACAACGGAAACTGGAGCAACTGAATTTACAACATTAGTACCTTCAACATCTGCGGTTGGTAGTGTACACTACTATGTGTCGCAAACTATTGATGGGTGTGAAAGTGAACGTGCAGATTTGGAGGTTAAAACTTTAGAACCACCATCAAAACCAGAAATCACGACAAATTCTCCTGTATGTGCTGGTTCTAATATATCATTATCTACTGACGCTGAAGGTACATACATTTGGTCTGGACCTAATAGTTTTACATCAGCAGAACAAAATCCAGAAATTTCGAGTGCTACCACAACCTCCGCTGGAGAATATTCGTTGATAGTAAAAGTTGGTAATTGTTACAGCGAGGCAGAAACCACGACAATTGTTGTCAATCCTCTTCCAGCAACACCAATGCCAACAAATGATGGCCATCAATGTGATGGAGAAGAAATAACCTTGTCGGTTCCAACAATAACAAATGCAACATACGCATGGACAGGACCAAACAGCTTCACATCAACAGAACAAAATCCTACTATTACGGCTTCTGCGTCAACTATCGGTGAGTATAGTGTAATAGTTACAGTGACAGATTGTCCAAGTGAAGCAGGTAAAACTATCGTAACCTACTACGAAATACCTGAAAAACCAGAAATAACAACTCCTATTCAATATTGCCAAAACGAAACAGTTACCGACGAGGTTACTGCCGAAGGTACAAATCTTTCTTGGTACACAAGTGAGACTGGTATCACAAAATATACATCGCTTGTTCCTGTAACAACAACGGTAGGTAGCGTACACTATTACGTATCACAAATGGTAAACGGCTGTGAAAGTGAACGCGCCGATTTGGAAGTAAAAACCCTTGAACCACCAACAACACCGATAATTACAACAAATTCTCCTGTATGTGCTGGTTCCGATTTGACATTGGGAACGACTTCTGAAGGATCGTATATTTGGACAGGACCAAATAGTTTTACATCTACAGAACAAAACCCTACTATCAGTGGTACTACTGCATCAGCAGCGGGAGAATATTCTGTAATAGTGAAAGTCGGTAATTGTACCAGCGAAGCAGGGACAGCAACAGTGGTTGTAAATCCTATACCAACAATTGCCATAGATCCTGTCAATCCAGTTTGTGTTGACAGCGAAAACATTACTTTAAATGCAACCGTAACGCCAACAGGCGGAACTGGTTCGTTTACAGGTGATGGAATAACGGGCAGTGTTTTCTCTCCTTCAATTGCTGGTGTTGGCACACACGAGATAACGTATAATTATGAAGTTAATGGTTGTTCTCTCTACGAAACAATAACAATTGTTGTTCAAGATAAACCAGAAGTGTCATTCGTATTACCAACAACTGCTTGTAAAAATGGTTCTGTTATTGCATTAAATGGCAATCAAACTGGTGGTAGTTTTACTGCAACTCCAAGTCTTGATTTGACTTCTGGATTCGTTCCTGCAAATGCAACAGTTGGTCAAGAATATACAATAACTTACGAATATACAGATGGCGTTTGTACAAATTCAACGTCAAAGACAATAACCGTTTATGATCCTGCCAAACCTATCGGAACTGATGTGTCAAAAGTTTACACAAAGGTAACATCAGGGAATGTTCCAACACTAACTGCTACTGGAGTCAATCAAATTTGGTATAGTGATGAAGCCTTAACAACACAAGTTGGCACAGGTGCATCATACACACCTGACGAATCTATTGTTATAGACGGTAGTACGGGAAAAATTGGCACATACACGTATTATGTAGTAAGTACTGATGGTGGTTGCGTTTCCGAAAAAACAGCTGTTACGTTTGAAATATCTAGTTGTGCCGCAGAAGCACCTATTCCTGTTGAAAATCTTGTAGCAGTATGTTACGGTGAAACCGATAATGCAAAGAAAACTCTTACCGTAAGTGCAGGAAGTGGAAATGTTCGTTGGTACTACAATAACGCTATTGTTCAAGAAGAAGAAACAACTACATTTGTTCCTACTCTAACAGATGCAGGTTCATATACATTCTATGTTTCATTATATGATACTGAGGCAAACTGTGAAAGTGGTAAATCAAGTATTACCTACAAAATCAATGAATTACCAGTTGTAAGTTTCTCTCCAACAGCAGAAGTATGTGCTGGTTCTGCAGAAATTGATTTTTCTACTTTCAAATCACAAGTAGATGGTAAAGTGTTTGATGCCACAAATGCCGAAATTACAAGTTTCAATCCTACAAGTTCAGGCACTTATTCATTCACTTATTCATATACCGATGCAAACGAATGTACAAACACGAAGAATGCATCTATTGTTGTGAATGCCTTACCAGAAATCGCTATCACAACCGTTCCTGATAAGTGTGAATACGACTCTGAATTTGATTTGTCTGCATTTGCGACTCCAACGGGCGGTAAATTTACTGGAGATGGAGTCTCGCTAAATACGAAATTTAATCCATCGGCAGTTACTGCAGGGTCTTCATCAGAAATTACATACACTTATTCCGATGAAAAATCGTGTACAAATTCTCAAACATTCAATGTAAATGTAATTGCTCGTCCAGAAGTTACATTTACAACTCCTAATCCGATGTGTGTTGGTGCAGATATTGTTGATTTTAAACAATACGTCACTCCAAATACAGGTACATTCGCAGGAGAACATATTTCTGGAACAGAATTTAATCCCGAAGTAGCTGGCTCATTTGATATTACATACACTATAACAACTTCTGGCTGTACTACGGAAGTTGTAAAATCAGCAAAAGTAAATACACTTCCAGACATCACACTGACAACAAATGCAGTAGAATGTGTGAATACCGGAGAAATATCTCCTACTCTTTCTCCTGTTGGTGGTACATTAACAATAGATGACGTTATAGCAACAACAATCAACACAAATACTCTTTCTGTTGGAAATCACACACTAAAATATGCTTATACAGATGCTAACAATTGTTCAAACGACAAGAGTCAATCAATAGAAATTCGAAAAATTGAAAAACCTTCAGTAAGCGACAAATCAATTGTTATGACATCTTCAGATTTGTCAATCACAGCAATTGGGAATGGTGGTACACTTGTTTGGACTGATCCAAATGGAGGGAAAACCACAGCAAACTCAATTTCTCATCCAAATTCTAATGTTGCAGGAGAATGGGAATACTGCGTAACAGAAAGTGATGGAACCTGCACAAGCGAACCTGCATGTATGACGTTCACAGTAATAGATTGTCCAACTCCTGCACCTACAGTTACCGTAGCCGATACCATACACATTTTGAGTTCTGTTACAGATGTGCTAATGACGGAAATTTGTGCTTCGGACAATGTTCCTACATTCTTTGTTGAAGGAGAATCTGGTGCAACATTAACATGGTACGATGGAAACACTGGTAACCCAATAAGTACAACCAATCCTGAAGCATTTAAAAATGATATTGCAAAGGGAAAACCAGGAACATATTATTGGAATGTAACACAAACAACAACTGGAATAAATGGTTGTGAAGGCGTTGCAACACGAGTCGGAGTTGTAATCAATCCAAATCCAATAATTTCTATTTCAAATGCAAAAACAGACTTCTGTGACTATGACGAAGAAGTAGCACTTGCAACATCAACAGATATAACAGGTGGGACTTTCTCATTTTCAGGCGAGGCTGTTTCAGGAAATACATTTGCTCCTGCCGAAGCAACAACAATTGGTTCTGCAATAACAATTACTGCAAATTACGAAGCTCCAACAGGATGTAAAGCAACAACAACAAAAGACTTTACAGTTCATCATGTTGACCAACTTTCAGTAACATCGCCAGTAACACAATTAGCAACAGACTATGAAACAATATTAAAAGTTACTCCTGATGGGACAAACAAAGTTACTTGGTACGATGCTTGTACTTCTAAAAACAAAATTACTACAGGTTCTACTTTTAGTACTGGTTTAGTTGGAGAAAAAAGCGAAGATTATGGAGTAACACAAACTGACAAATTCGGTTGTGAAAGCGAATGTGCTACAATCCAAGTTAATCGTATTAAATGTCCAACTCCAGCGCCTACAGTTGCTATTGCTGATTTTGAAATTTGTGCAACAGATGAAGTCCCGACTTTTGAAGCAAGTGGCGAAGGCTCAATTTTCAATTGGTATGAAAATGGTGCTTTAATAAGTAACGAAGCCAGCTTTGCCCCAACAGATGTTCAAGGTAAAGCTGGTTCATATTCGTGGACTGTAACTCAAACCACAACGGGAGTAAATGGATGTGAAGGAATTGCCACACCTGTTACTTTAAAAATTAATCCTTCACCAGAAATTGAAATTACAATTGATGACATTATTTGTTTCAATGAAGGTATCAAAACTCCTATATCAAATTTAGCTGGAACTATATTCAAATTTGATAATCAAACAATTACAAAGATAGACCCAACAGATTTTGGTGCAGGAATATATGAATTATCATATTCTTACAACGACCCAGTAACAGGATGTCCCGCTGTTAGCGCAGCAAACAATTGTTACGATAATATGTGTTTAAAACAAAATATTGAAATTCGAGAAATTGCTCCTGTAAAAGTTGCAAATATTACTCAATTGGTAACTGCTGATAAATTTGAAGTTTCTATAAAATCTGGCAATGGCGGTGCCTATACATGGATAGACGAAGATAACAACCTCCTTGCTATTGGAGCGACAATCAATCACCAATACGAAAACGTAGTTGGTTCGTGGACATATTGTGTTACAGAAAACGATGGCGTTTGTTCAAGTGATCCATCATGTCTAACATATTCCATCATCAATTGCCCAGTTCCTGCGCCAACAATTATTGAAACCGAAATAATTGCTTGTATAAATGAGACTATGCCAACTTTTGAAGCATTAGAATCAGATGATTACACAATTCGTTGGTATAATGAAAATGATATGTCAACAATTGTTGCGATAGGCAATTCTTTCTCTCCAAATAATGTTACAAATGCAGGTGAATATAAATACTATGCTACTCAATACGATGACGTTTGCGAAGGTCTACCTACGCTTATAACTCTCGACATGAAATCAACTCCTCAACCAAAAATTACTGGTAATAAAACGATTTGTGAAAACGATGAATTAACCTTGACTGCTGATGTTGAAGCCTTATGGTATTCAAACGAGGATATGAAAATTGCTGACGCAATAGCAACACAACACACCGTATCGTATGAAACTGCGGGTTCTTACACAATTTATGCCACTCGTCAATCTGATTATTGTACTAGCAACCCAGTTTCTCTAACAATACAAGTAAACGCAATTCCTGCTCCACCAATAGTTAATGTTGACAACGTATGTGAAGGAACCGATGTTCTTTTCACTGCTGATGGGACTGATATTCAATGGTATAGGAATAGCATTTCGGTTGGAGAAGGAACTACATATTCAGAATCTAACTTATTACCAGGAAATATAACAATTGGTGCCACACAAACAATAAATGGATGTACAAGTCCTATACAAGAAGCAACAGCAACAATTTATGGCATTCCTGCAAAACCTACGGCTGTTAGTCAAACCATTTGCGACTATAACAATATTGTTGATTTAGAAGTCTTGACACAAGGAGAGGCAATTGCAACATGGTATTCTGATGAAGAATTAAACATTCAAATTGCTACTGGAAATTCGTACACTCCTTATAAAAAAGAAAATCAATCATACTTTGTAACTCAAACTGAAAATGGGTGCGAAAGTGAAGCATCTAAAGTGTCTCTGACTGTTAATCCTAAACCTGCTGACTTGACTTTCAAACAAACCAATGATATTGAAGTTTGCGAAGGAAATCAGGCTGTTATTATTGCTGAATCATCAAATACGGTTCACTGGTACGAAAATCCAACTGGACGACCTATTTTCACTGGTCGATACTTTACCGTTCCCGACACAGAAGTAGGCGAATATGTTTACTACGCCTCTCAAACCGACAACGCTGGTTGCGAGAGCGATAAAGTTACCAAGAAAGTAAAAATTGTTGCTGGTCCAACATTCGCAATTATTGTGAAACAAGATACTCTCTGTGAATACGACAAACCTGGTCGATTGATTGTTACTCGTCAATCTGAAAATGAAAGCGTTTCGTGGATTTCGCCTACAGGAGCAACAATATGTCTTGGTGACACATTAGACGTCCCAAAAGATTTAATCAAAAAAGCTGGCGTTTACAATTTCAAAGCTCGAACAACAGTGGCTACGTGTTCTTTTGAAACAAGAAAAGAAACAACGCTAAAATATGTTGTTAATCCAAAACCTGCTAAACCAACAATAACGAAAGATGCGTTCTGCTTTGATGGTCAACCTGTTACTCTAACTACCAAAGCTCAAAATCCAATTTGGTTTAACGAGAATAAAAATGTAGTTTCTGCTTTATCACAAGAATATCCTACTCCGCATTCAGCAGTAGGAAATTACAACGTGTATATGACACAAACTATTAAAGATTGTATAAGCGACACTGCAAAAATTTCATTCTTAATTAGCGACATTCCGATGCCAAAAATTATGGGAGAAACTGGAGTGTGTGCAGGTGAATCTGAAGCATACGTTGTAACAAAATCGGCAGAAGGAAATATTATAAAATGGAGTGTTACAGGTAACAGAGTTTCTACAGAATTGTCTTCATATTCTTCAGGATTTGTTCGTTCTATTGACTGGACATCAATTGGATTTGACACAATTTCCGTTGCAGAAACCAATAAATACGGCTGTGTTGGAACGACAGAATTCCCAGTAGAAGTTATCGGTATTCCTGATGCACAATTTATCGGGGAAACACTTGGTCAAGAAGGCGTGGTAACATTCTCTAACCTTTCCGAACCACAAATCGTAAGCGATAAAGGGACAGAGAAAGAATATCACGTAGATTATTTCTGGGATTTTGGAAGGAAAACAGATACCGCATTAGTTTTACAAAACAACAAGATTTTTGAAGAACTATATCGTTACGGAAACTATACTGCAGAATTGACCGCAATCAATGAATATGGTTGTGAAAATTCTATTCGAGGTAGTTTCTTCGTTGATGTTGAACACGGATTGTTCGTTCCAACAGCATTCTGTCCGACAAATCCTGCATCTGAAGTACGAGTTTTCAAGCCAAAAGGATTTAACTGTCGTACATTCAAAATATGGATCTACGACAACTGGAACAATCTTGTGTATTATTCTGAAGGTGTAAACGAAAGTGGTTGTCCAATCGCAGAATGGGATGGTAAAGTAAACGACAAATTGATGCAATCTGGTTTGTACAGATACAAGATTGAAGTTACTTACGAAGATTCAGAAGAAGATAATTTGAGGAAAGTACAGACAGTTAAACCATTCTGGGGAAGTGTAATGCTTATGAGATAATGACTATGCTTGATTGGAATTTATTATTATCACCCAAACGCTTAGGGATGGAAACTGAAACCCACTCCCAAGATGTTCGTTCTCAATTTCAACGCGACTACGATAGAATTATTTTTTCTTCTCCGTTTCGCCGTTTGCAAAACAAGACGCAAGTTTTCCCTTTACCTGGAAGTATTTTCGTTCACAACCGCCTAACCCATAGTTTGGAAGTCGCTTCCGTTGGTCGTTCGCTTGGAAATATGGTTGCAAATGGTCTTGTTGAGCGAGGAATTGACGTGCCTCCACAACAACTTGATAGTATTGGAACTATTGTATCTTCTGCTTGCTTAGCTCACGATTTGGGAAATCCACCGTTCGGACACTCTGGAGAAAAAGCAATTTCTCGCTATTTCAAAGAAATTGATGCAAACAACATTGATTCTCTTATAAAAAAAGAACAATATCTTGATTTAATCAATTTTGAAGGTAACGCCAACACTCTTAGGTTGTTAACACATCATTTTGTAGGACGAAGAACTGGCGGATTTGCACTAACCTATGCAACTATTGGAACCTTACTAAAATATCCGTGTTCATCAAGTGATTACATTTCTGGGAAAGCTCCATATCACAAATATGGCGTTTTCCAATCGGAATTACCCATTTTACAAAAAGTTGCAAAAGAATTAGGTCTGATATCTTACAACGGAAACAAAACTATTTATGGTCGCCATCCATTAGTTTTTTTAATGGAAGCTGCCGATGACATTTGCTATCAAATTGTTGACCTTGAAGATGCTCATCGACTTGGCATCATTTCTACCGAAGAAGCAAAAAAATTATTACTCGCATTTTTTGATTCAAAAGAAGACAAAAAAGCACTTGCAGCGTTAGAAAAAGCTTTGAAAGGCATTACTGATGAAAATGAACAAATGGTCATTCTTCGTTCACGAACTATCAATAAACTGATAACCGATTGCGTTTCTGTATTTTGGAATAACTATGACGCAATTATGAATGGTCAATTCTTTTCGTCTCTTACCGAATCGTTGGAAGGAACTCCAAAAGAAGCATTTAAGAATTTAGCAGAATTAGCAACAAAACGTATTTATAATTCTCGCGAAGTAATTGAAATTCAAGTTGCTGGCCATAGAATTTTAAGTGAATTATTACAAGAATTTGTTACTGCAGCATTACGAAAAGATGAAAATCTTTATACCTCACAATTATTGAGTTTATTACCTTCTCAACTCATTTCAGAAGACGATGACTCGTTCCGAAGAATATTTTCTGTACTTGATTTCATCTCTGGTATGACGGATGTGTATTCATTGGAAATGTACCGAAAAATCAAAGGTATTTCATTCTCGGTAATACGATAACCTCATCTTCATCCAAACGGCAATGAGAAAGTTCAGTGAAATAGTTTTAAACGCAGAACTTGGGAAAACACATTTATTTTCTGTAGGTCAAGCTGGTTTTATTATAAAAACTAAAAGTGGCAAACTCATTGGCTACGATTTATATCTTTCCGATTGTGTGTATAGTTTAGAAGGGAAAGAGGGATTACAACGTATCCACAAAATGACTTCTTGATATTACAACAAGGAGAAGAATTGATTTTATAGCAAAAACATCAAATAGCATTTAATTGTATATTTGCCAATGAAACATACATTTGTGGCAAAAAAAATTTGTATTTGGATATTGAAAATCGCAATCTTCGTGATTGCGTGGGTGTATGTTGTCTATAAATTTAAAACAACTGACGGAGATATATTTCTAATTTTCAATGACAAAAATTTTCACGTCATTCCGTTTGTTTTTGTGTTTTTGTTAATGTTTGTCAACTGGGGATTGGAATCATTCAAATGGCAAAAATTAGTAAATTGTAGCCAACCAATATCATTTACCAAAGCAGTCTCTGGTGTGTTGGTTGGATTACCTCTTGCTCTCATCACACCTAATAGAATTGGAGAACTTGGCGGACGCGCAATTGTGTTAAATCAAAATAGAAAAGATGCTGTATTTGCCACTTTTTTGGGTAGTTTAACTCAATTAGGAACTACGTTATTGATGGGCATCTTGGGAATAATTTGTTTTGTATTGTTTTGCAACAACAACGAAATGATTACAAATGCATCGTACCTTTCTCTTTGTCTAATACTATGTTTAATACTTTTTATTTATTTGTGCCACAACAAACGATGGTTCAAAAAACTATTACTCAAATTGTTAGGGAATAAGTATTTTAAACAACTTGTAACACTTCAAAAAAAATATAACCGACACGATTTATTACGCACGTTTCTATTAAGTATGTGTCGCTACATTGTTTTTGGCAGTCAATTTGGGATACTTATTGCTATGCTTATCCCAGAACTAAGTTTTGTGGAAATATTCATAGGAATTTCTTTAATGTATTTATTCACAACCATTTGTCCTACAGCAATATTAGGTGAAATTGGCATTCGAGGTTCTGTGGCAATATTTGTATTTCAATTATTTACTGACAATGCTACTATTCTATTTCAAGTCAGTTTACTCATTTGGCTCATTAACATAGCCATTCCGACTTTGATTGGTTCAATTTTTCTAATTGGTCGAAAAAAATAATGATGATAATTGAGAAGTAGGATTCATTTGTAGATAAAGTTTCAAAAACAAGAAACAATACACACGTTGGCAAGAATCCACGCCAAACACATCTCTTAACTCTTAATTCTTAACTCTTATCTCTCTAAATTGACCCTTGCTCTATCTGAAGTACAATTCTCTCTATGAGCAAATCCTCTCCCGTTGGATCATAACTTGTTTTGAGCGATTCGCCAAACATTTTAGCAACACCTTGCCACATTGTTGCTGCAAAACCGCCACGCAATTCTTTAATCAAATCCAATGCAGAATGTTCAAGTTCGCGGTCAACAAGTTTTATGAGAATTTCTCCTTGACGAACCGTCATTGAAATAAGTTCTTTTGCATAGCGAGCAACTAATTCATCCTCTTTTTCTTTTATGTATTTTTTGCGTTGTTTATTATTGGGCAAAGAATCCATAATTTGTTCTATTTCGTTAAATGTTTTCTTTGCAAGTTGGGCATACGGATACACTTTCTTCACATCACGAACAAGTTTACGATAGCTTTTGTACTCTACATCAGAAGCAAATTTCATTTGAGGGAAAACATATACTTTTTGTAATTTAATGAGTGCTAACGTATCGCCATCAACAACAATTCCAGGTAGGTCGTAATATTTTTTTGTTTCTTGAGCGTATGAACAAAAAACAACCGACAACAATATGTATAATAAGACTATTTTTTTCATTTCATTATCGTTCTGCTGTCATTCAAATCAAAAATAATACCATTTATGCAAAACGTTGCTCAAATTCTCGAACTTCTTTTCTCTCAGTTTCTATTGCAGCACGTAATTCATTCCAAACACGTCTGCCATCACCAATTGCACTAATTTCAAATGATGGTATTGTCTTATCTGTTGAAAAAACCATAATATTTGAAAGTCCAACCAAACGGAGTAGGAATGGTTCAAATATTTTAGTATCAGTAACTCGTTTCAACAAAACTTCATCTATTCTCTTAGAAAACAGTCCGCGTTCGAGAAGGATTCGTTTTGTTGTTATTGTTGTTTTAGTGCTTTTTACCAAAAGATAAAAATAAACAGCTATAAAAATAGGGATGATTAACCAACAAAACAACCCGCATAAAACGAATATTTTTGTATTTGTCCATTGTGAAGGAGAACCTTCGTAAATTGTTTTTTCTTCCATAACAACACTATTTTATAAACATTTCCGTTGGGATTTGTTCTATAATTTTACCCTGTTTTGCTCGTTTGTAAAGTGTTTCAATTGCATTTTTTCCTTGTTTCCCAAGAGAAAGACTAAAATCATTGACAAATAGTTTGATATGTTTTTTCAATACATCATCTTCTATTGCTTGGGCATATTGATGAATAAACGATTGAGAAGCCATTGGGTGTTCATGAGCATACTCTATACTTTTTCGCAATAAATCGTTTATCGTTTGTTTTAACTCATTTGGCATATCTCTACGGATAGTAATTGCGCCAAGAGGGATAGGTGTATGCGTTTCCGATTCCCAAAAATTTCCCAAATCGCGTAGCATTGAAAATCCACGTTCTGCATACGTAAAGCGATTTTCGTGAATAATGACTCCTGCATCGTACTCTCCACTCATAATGCGAGATTCTATCTCAGAAAACAAGCATTCTGTTTTATCTTGAAATTCTGGATATGCCATTGAAAACAAAAGATTTGCCGTAGTCTCTTTTCCTGGGATAAGAATTTTTGAATTTTTATTGATGTTTGCCTCATTTCCCTTCTTACAAATAAATAATGGTCCATTAGCAAAACCCAAAGCACTACCAGCATCTAAAATCTGATAATTTTCAAACACGTGAGCATACGCAAAATAACTCAATTTAGTCATCTGCAAATCGCCTATCATAGCTCGCTGATTGAGCTCCTGCACATCGGCAATAAGACATTTAAAATCAATGCCTTTTGTATCTATTTTTTTATGTACAAGGGCATCAAACGTATAGGTATCGTTTGGACACGAAGAAAAGCCAAGTGTTATTTCCATTGTAATTCAAAAATAAGTACCGAATTCGGCAAAATTAATATTGGTAATCCTTTTTCAAGAACTTCTGATAGAGGGAATTGGTCAACAAAACCTTCAACAAATTCTTCTTTTATGATTAATGTTCCTTCTTTTGGACAACAAATTGTATTCAGAGCATGTTCTCCTATAAAAAGACGGAATGAATGAGATTCTTGTTGATCAAAATTCAACACGAACAACATTTTTTTCTCATTGGTGTAACGAAGGAAAGCATAAATTTTGTCTGCATTAAGGTTTCCTCCATAATTTTTCCACATTAAGTCGTAAAAAGCACCATTCTGTAACACATCGGATTGCAAGCGGAAATTAAGCATTTTACCATACGAGTAGCGCAAATCTTTTTGATATTGAGACAAACCTCCTCCATCAAATTTTCCTCCATTAACCCATTTGTTATATTCCTTCAGGCTCCAATAATCAAAAATCGTTGTTCGACCATCTATACCACTAAAGCCTTCTTTTTCCATTCCTTTCTCTCCAATTTCTTGTCCAAAATACAACATAAGAGGTCCAGGATTGAGAGTAGCCAATACTGCCATTGCAACTGCAGCTTTTTCTGGTTCTCCGACAAAGAAACGAGATGCAATTCTCTGTTCGTCATGATTTTCCAAAAAACGAAGCAATTTCCCTGTAAAACCCTCTGTCCGTTTCCAATAATCTGTAATGTATCGAGCGGAACCTTTTCCTTCAATAATTAAACGAAGAGTGTCATATAAACCAACCTTATCATACAAATAGTCAAAATGACCATTATTTAAATAATTTGCGTATGCATCAGGATTGTAAATTTCCGCAATAAAAATTATCTCAGGATTAATTTCCTTGATTTGTGGGATAACCCAACCCCAAAATTGAACGGGAACCATTTCTGCCATATCGCAGCGGAAACCATCAACACCTTTTTTAGCCCAAAAAGTGAGAATTTCCAACATTCGTATCCAAGTATCAGGAATTTGGTCAAAATGTGTTTCCCAATAATTTTGATAATCAACGCCATAATTCAATTTTATTGTCTCGTACCAATCATTTTTTGATGGATACGAAGAAAACACGTCATTCCCTGTAACTTTTGCAGGATATTCATGATAAATTGGTGCATTTTCAACGTACGGCATGTCCAAATCATTTGGCAAATGAAGTTCATCATCAGGAAGATAATAGAAATTATTATTTGGCGAGAACGCACAATTAACATCGTCATAACTACCTAAAGACGTTGCTCCTGTAGGAATATTTTCAGATTTATATTCTCGAGAAACGTGATTTGGGACAAAATCCATAATACATTTCAACCCTGCATTATGAGTTCTATCAAGCAAATCCTCAAATTCTTTCATTCGATTTTTTACATTCGTCGCCAAATCAGGATCAACATCAAAATAATCTTTTATAGCATACGGAGAACCTGCGCGACCCTTCACCACACGCGGATTGTCCACAGAAAGACCATATTTTGAATAATCAGTACAAGAAGCGTGTCGAATGACGCCAGTGTACCATACGTGAGTTACGCCAAACTTCTTTAATTCTTCTAAAGCTGTTGCCGTTATATCGTTGAATTTAGAGCAACCATTTTCTTCAATTGTTCCGAACTCTTTGTTCGTCTCATTTTGATTCGCGAAAAGACGAGTGAAAATCTGGTAAATATTTATTGTATTCATTTCATACACACTATTTTGCAAATATATGAAATAGCGGGAATAACAGTTTAACCACACTAAAATTTTAATAAAAATTGACAACTATAGAAATTAACGCCCAAATTATTTTATTTATTAGTTTATAGTCAAATATTTAGCACTTAAAACCTTAATTTATTTAACCACGATGCATTCAAAAAGACAAATTGCTTTTTCACAACTACTTATTCAAAAAGTAATTTTATAATTTTTCCCCTTTTGTAAGCATATAAAAAGGTCTTAATTGTTATATTTTAAATGAAATTTGTATCTTTGCTGATGGAGTGATTATGAGAAGTTTATTTTCAAAAGAATTAACGAGTTTTTTCAGTTCACTTATTGGGTATCTGATTTTGATGGTGTTTCTACTCGCAACTAGTTTGTTTTTGTGGGTATTTGATAGCCAATTTAATGTACTCAAAACTGGATATGCAAATATTGATGGTCTATTTATTTTAGCTCCATGGATTTTTCTATTCTTAATTCCTGCGCTTTCAATGCGTTTCTTCAGTGAAGAAATCAAATCTGGAACAATAGAACTTTTGCTCACGATGCCACTGTCGAATTGGGCAATTGTTTTAGGTAAATTTTTTGCAGGATTAGTATTATTGTTTTGTGCTTTACTACCGACAATACTTTATTACATAACAGTATATTCTTTGGGAAGTCCTGTTGGAGACATTGATACAGGCGCGACAATTGGAGCATACATCGGATTGTTTTTTATTGGTGGAATGTATTTGTCTATTGGAACACTTATCTCCTCATTAACTGAAAATCAAATAGTTGCCTTTGTGTTATCAGCAGTTATTTGTTTTGTATTTTTTATCGGTTTTGATTTTATTGCCGAAGCTGTTCCAATGCTTTCTGTTCTCTCAAATATAGGAATAAACGAACACTATAGTTCAATTAGTCGTGGTGTAATTGACACTCGAGATATAATTTATTTTATCAGTTTTATTGTGTTGTTCTTATATTTTACAACACTCTCAATTGCTAAAAAGAGGAAATAAATGAGTGCAAATAAATCATATAAAACAAGTAAAGACATTGCAATCTCGTTGATTGTACTGTTGGTAGTTTTATGGATAAGTAGCATTAAACATTTTCGATTCGATTTAACTGAAGAAGGTCGTTTTACCCTTACAAATTCAACAAAAGAGATTCTAAAAAATTTAGATGATACTATTCGTGTAACAGTTTATCTTACAGGCGATTTACCGCTTTCGTTTGTAAAAATGGAACGAGAAGTTTCTGATTTACTTACTGAATTTCAAGAAATTGCAGGGAAAGACAAATTTCTTTTCAAATTCATTGATCCACAATCTATTGGAGATGCAAAGAATTTTAAGCACACCATTTCTCGATTAAATAAAGACTATGGTCTTGCACCTTATACCATTCAAGAAGAAGACGAAACGGGAAAAATGACACAACGATTTGTGATTCCAGGAATGATAATTTCCACATCACAAAAGTTTGTTACGGTAAATATGCTTTTAAACACAATGGGGAATACTCCAGAAGAACAAATCAATGAAGCATTGCAAAACCTTGAGTATCAATGCGTAAAATCAATAAAACAACTAACTGCAAAAGAGCGTAAAAACATTGCATTCCTCACTGGCAATGGCGAACATCCTCTATTGCACACATACAACGCAACTATTGCTTTACTCGATTTGTATAATGTTGATAGAATTTCACCGACTCAATTGCTTGATTCAATCTTAAAATACGACGTAATAATCGTTGATGAACCAACAAAAGCATTCTCAGAAGAAGAAAAATTCATCATAGACCAATACCTAATGTACAATGGTAATTTGTTGTTTCTTTCCGACAATATTGACGTGAGCATGGACTCTCTCAAAACGAGTTCATTCACTTACGCAATGCCAAAAGAATTGAATATATCGGATTTGTTGTTCAACATTGGTGTTCGCATAAATCAGACCATATTATTGGATAATCAGTGTGCTAAAATTCCAATGAACGTATCAAATTTTGGAGAGCAACCTCGTTTTGCCCCAGTTCCATGGTTTTATTTTCCACTTTTCAAACCACAAAAACACGTCATTACCAAAGGTATAGACGTTGTTAAATCAGAATTTGCAAGTTCGCTTGATACAATTGACGGGAATGGTCATTTAGAAAAAACTATTCTGCTAACTTCGTCTGCGTATGCTCGCGTAATTCAAACGCCTAATATGGTTGGGTTCAATGTGTTACAAAACGAACCTAACAAAGAATTTTTCAACAAATACTATGTACCAACCGCAGTTTTAATAGAAGGTAATTGTAATTCGTTATATCAATCTCGCAAATCACCAATTTCACTTGACTCATTACAAGCTAAGAAGTTTGTAAAAAAAGATTCATCTGAACACAATCGAATTATAGTTGTTTCTGATGGAGACATTATCCGCAACGAAATAGATGTTACTAATGGCGACACTATCCCAAAGCCACTCTATTTCTACAAATATTTTTCGTTTGACAAACGGACATACGTTGGGAATCTTGACTTTTTCATTAACGCCGTGAGTTACCTCTGTGGCGATGAAGATTTACTATCAATTCGATCTCGAGAAATTACAATTCGCTTGTTAAACAAGAATAGAATTGTTGAAGAAAAAACATTCTGGCAAACAATTAACGTATTGATTCCAATAATCATATTAGCAATTGTTGGACTAATCGTTTATTTCATACGAAATCGCAAATATTCAAAAAAATATGTTGGCTAAACGAATCATACCTTGCCTTGACATAAAAGATGGTCGAACCGTAAAAGGAATCAACTTCCTTGGACTACGAGATGCTGGTGATCCTGTTGAATTAGGGGCAATGTATGCCGAGCAAGGAGCAGACGAACTGACTTTTTTAGACATAACAGCTACTATTGAAGGTCGCGACACGTTTGCAGAATTAGTAAAGAAAATTGCACTACATTTAAATATTCCTTTTACAGTTGGAGGAGGGATAAAATCCGTACACGATGTAGGTGTTTTACTCGCTGCTGGGGCCGACAAAATTTCAATAAATTCTGCCGCAGTTTACAATCCACAATTAATTACAGAACTTTCCAAAGAATTTGGTTCTCAATGTATCGTAGTTGCCATAGACACAAAATTACACGACAACACATGGATGGTACATACTCATGGTGGACACCAAGCGACCGACATTAAAACACTTGATTGGGTTCAAGAAGTCTATGATAGAGGCGCTGGAGAAATTCTTCTTACATCCATGAATCACGATGGGACAAAAGGAGGATTTGCGTGCGATATAACTCGTCAAGTTTCCGAAATGGTTGACATTCCTGTAATTGCATCGGGTGGAGCTGGCACAATGGAGCATTTTAAAGACGTATTTACAGAAGGGAAAGCAGATGCTGCATTAGCTGCAAGTATTTTCCACTTCAAGGAAATTGCAATTCCCGAATTGAAATCATACCTAAAACAACAAAATATTCCTATTAGATAATGGAGCTGAATTTTTCAAAATATGCCGATGGTTTAATTCCTGCTATTGTTCAAGATGCTAACACTCGTGTAGTTCTTATGCTTGGGTTTATGAATCAAGAAGCATTTGACAAAACAATTACAACAGGGAAAGTAACTTTTTATAGTCGTTCTCGACAAACATTATGGACAAAAGGTGAAACATCTGGAAACTTTTTGAATTATGTTGACGCAAAAGTTGATTGCGACAACGACACACTATTGATTAAAGTTCATCCTATTGGACCAACGTGCCACACTGGGACAGATACGTGTTGGGGAGAAGTAAACAATGGCTGTGTATTTTCAGAATTACAAAAAACTATTGACTATGAAGTAAAAAATCTTCCTGAAAACTCTGAGATAACAAAATTATTCAACAAAGGCGGATTTAATAAACTTGCTCAAGAAGTTGGAGAAAACGCTATCAGTGCTATCATTCAAGCAACCAATGGAACAGATGAAAAATTCGTAGAAAAAAGTGCAGAACTATTACATACATTTATAGCTCTTCTTTCTTATAAAGGCATGACTATAAACGATATAGCAAACAAATTAAAACAAAATATTAACCTATAAAACAATAACTTATGATTATCCCTCCTTATGCAGAGATGCAAAAAGAGTTAGAGGCTCTTGAAATCAGCAAGACTCTAACGGAAAAAGAAAAAAGTGAATTATTGAAATCACTTAAGTTTATCTATTACAAACGTGGAGAAACTATTTACAAACAAGGTCGTCCAATCAATGAAGTTACAATTTTGATGCGTGGTCTTGCAAAACTATCGATTGAAAATCAAAGACAAGACAAAACGACAATCATTTCTATTCAAGGTCCAATTTCTTTCATTGGAACTGCAACAATCTTTGACGAAGTATATGCAGCAACTGCAGAAGCAATGAACGACACTATTGTTGCCATTATAGACAAAAAAGCAATGTCGCAATTGTTGAATTCAAATGCAAAATTTGCAACAGCAATGTTAAAAGTTAGTTCTAAGACCATAAAACGCTATATTCGACAAATAGCTGACTTTGGTCAAAAACAAATAAAAGCACGTATTGCTTGCGTTATTTGGGCAATTTCTGATTTAGTACAAAGCGACTTTATTGACATTCAAATTTCAAGAAATGAATTGGCTGATTACGCAGGTATTTCAACTGGTAGCGCAATTCGTTTGTTAAGCGATTTAGAAAAAGCAGGTGTTGTTGTTCTTGACAAGAAAACTATTGACATTAAAAACAAAGAAGAACTTATAAAAATTGCTTTAACTGACTAATTATGTCTGAAATTGCAACATTACATCCAACTTGTGTATGGCAAAAATTTGATGAAATTTGCCAAATTCCAAGACCTTCAAAACACGAAGAGAAAATTTCTCGTTATTTAGTTGATTTTGCCAAAAAACGAGGATTAAATGTACGCCAAGATAGCGTTGGTAACGTCTTTATAGACAAAGTTGCCACTTTAGGTTTTGAAGATAAAGAACCCGTTGTGTTGCAAGCCCATATTGATATGGTTCCTCAAAAAAGAAACGATGTTAATCACAATTTTTTAACAGACAGCATACAAGCATACATTGATGGTTCAGTTGTTCGTGCAAAGGGGACAACCCTTGGTGCGGACAACGGCATTGGTGTATCTATGATTCTTGCAATTCTTGATTCTAACGAAATAAAACATGGACCTATTTCTGCCATTTTTACCATTGATGAAGAAACAGGAATGACAGGAGCTTTTGCATTGAAAGAAAACGACATAACAGCAAAATACCTCATAAACCTTGACTCAGAAACCGAGAATGAAATAACAATTGGTGGTGCTGGTGGTCTTGATGCAAATTTCACATTTGACTTAGACTATTCCAATATAAATCCGCATTCAACAGTTTACACTATCTCGTTGTCAGGTTTAACTGGTGGTCATTCTGGATTTGAGATTATTCTCAATCGCGCAAATGCCAATAAATTGTTATGCGAATTCTTATATGCAATAATGGAAAAAACAGAATTGCGTTTAATTTCGTTTAACGGGGGAAATATGCGAAATGCTATTCCTCGCGAAGCAACCGCAGTAGTTGCATTCAATTATTCGTTTACAAATGTTTTTCACAAAATGTTTGAACGATTTGTTGAAGAAAAACAGTCGCAATTTTTACAAACTGATCCTAATTTTTCATGTATTGTTGCAGAAACAATAACTGAAACACAAGCAATTTCACAAGAACAAACCGCAGGAATTATTCGTGCAATTATGAATTGTCCAAATGGTGCTGTGAAATACGAAAATCACAATTGTAAGATGCTCAATACTTCAACCAATTTGTCTTTTGTTAATACAAAAGATGGTAAACTTTCTGTAGGTTGTTTACTTCGAAGCATTTCGCAAGAAAACAAAATGCAATTGGCAAATGCAATAAAAGGCATCTTTGAATTGTATGGTGCTCAATCAGAATTTACAGGAGATTACCCTGGTTGGCAGCCTATTTGGGAATCACAATTACTATCAATTGTAAAAAATGCGTGTGAAACAATATTTAAAAAGCCTGCAAAAGTTGATGTCATCCACGCTGGATTAGAATGCGGAATTTTTGCAAAAACCTTTCCTCTTTTAGAAGCAGTTTCTTTTGGCCCAACCATAAAAGGTCCTCATTCACCAAACGAAATTGTTGAAATAGAATCTGTTGGAAAAACTTGGCAAGCATTACTTTTAGCATTACAAAATTTACCAAATAAGTAGTATTTCAAACAGAAAATTACTACCGATACCCGACAAGTTGTATATAGTGTCCAAATCTTATTACTTACTCAACGATTCCAATATTTTTTTACAATATGGAATAATTGATTCGTTTTTATTGATTTTTATACCAACAATTCCCGCTTTTGTCGCAGCTTCTATATCACGAGTTCCATCGCCAATAAGGAATGATTGAGATTTATCAATATCGTACTTTTTTACGGCATCATCAATCATTTTTGTTCTAGGCTTTCGGCATTCACAAGGACCAGAAATCTCTGGATAATGCGGACAATAGAACACATCGGTTATTGTAATTCCCTCTTTTTTGAACTCTTCACACATATAGGTGTGAAGAGTTTCAACATCTTCTTTGGTATATTCTCCTTTTGCAATTCCAGCTTGATTGGTAACAACAATAAAAATAAAACCCGCATCACGAAGAAGTCGTAATCCGTCAAAAATACCTTCATTAAAATGAAAATCTTCTATCTTATAAGTATAATACAACGAACCATCATTTATTACACCATCTCTATCAAGAAATATAGCTTTTGTCATTTCGTGCGAATTTGAAGACCATCGTAGGCTAAAAAGACATTTTTAGGTAAGATTTTACTCGTTTCCGTATAAAACCCTATATCGTGACTACAATGTGTTAAATATGCTCTTTTAGGTGAAATCCTTTGTATAATATCTAATGCTTGAGCAACATTAAAATGAGAATAATGCTCCTTAAACCGTAATGCATTAATTACCAATATCTCTACTCCGTTCAACAACCTCATCGTTTCCTCAGAAATAGCAGATGCATCGGTAATATAAGCAACCTGTCCAATTCTATAGCCAAAAATAGGAAGTTGTAAATGAGTAACTCTCAATGGCTGAATTGTAATTCCCTTGTATTCAAAAGATTGCTCCGTAATTTCTTGAATGTTCATCATTGGTGCTCCAGGGTATGGATTTTCGGCAAACGCATAATGGAATTCCCTTTTTATTGCCTCAACAACACGTTTTTCAGCAAAAATAGGAAGTGGCACATACTTCATAAAATTGAAAGGACGAATATCATCAAGTCCTGCGAGATGATCTTTATGTTCGTGAGTGATAAGAATTGCATCAAGTGAGGTTATGTTGTTATTTAGCATTTGTTGTCTGAAATCACAACCAGCATCAACAACAAAATGGACTCCATTTACCGATAGAAAAAAAGCCGTACGCATTCTTCTATCGCGAATGTCGCTTGAATTACAAATAGGGCATTTACAACCAATTACAGGAATTCCCTGTGATGTTCCCGTCCCTAAAAAAATGCCTTTTATACTATATCGTTCCATTTTGAGATTCTTCAATCTTTTGTTCCTCTGGATATGGAACACGAACATGGTACAAGTTAATAAGCTTTTCTACAAAAACCTCTTTCACTTTGTCTAATTCACGCAAAGTAATATCAGCATTTTCTAACTGCTTGCTACGAATAAGATTATCTATAATCTTTTGAACCAAATCTTCCATTTGCTCACGTGTTTCCAAATGAGCAGAACGAGACGCAGCTTCAACTGCATCAGCAATCATTATAACAGCCAATTCTTTCTTTACAACCTTTGTCGTTGGATATTGAAACATTGATTCATCAACAACTTCGTCTGGGTGCATTTTTTTGTATTTATCAAGGAAAAATGCGGTTTTTGAATTTCCGTGATGGCCATGAATAATTTGTTCCAACGAATATGGTAGTCCATTTTTGTGAGCCAATTCTTTACCATAAATCACGTGGTCAATGATAATTTTCGCACTTTGTTCTGGTGGCAAATTGTCATGTGGATTTTCTTTAAAAGTTTGATTTTCAACAAAGAATGCTGGGTTTTTCAACTTCCCAATATCGTGATATAATCCACCTATTCTTCCAAGTAATTCATTTCCACCAATTTCACGAAGCGCAACTTCAACAAAATTTGCAACTTGCAAAGAATGTTGGAATGTTCCTGGTGCCTTATCTGACAATTCTCGTAACACGCCACGACTTGTGTCTGACAATTCAAATAACGTAATATCAGATGGGAAACGAAAGATTTTTTCAAAGACAAAAATCAACAAATAGGTAGTAAGAAGCAACACACAACTTGCTAAAAACCAAGCCAATTGATGCCAATGTACACCCGAAAAACTACCAAATTTTGTAAGCGAAAGACCTACGTAAATTGCTGTATATGAAACAAATGAAACAATTGCCGTTGTAAACAAGAAACTCCTTTGATAGTGATTTCCCAAACTAAACATTGCTATAACTCCAACAGAAATCTGTAAAAATGTAAAATCGAATGGATTTGGAGCAATAAAACCAATTATCATCATTGTAACGACATGCACAAACAACGCGACACGTTCATTCATAAAGTTTTTAACAAGAATTGGTAGCGCGACATACGGAATCAAATAAATACTGATATGATTAAATTTAAGTGTGAGCGATGCCATTCCAATAAAGAGGATTACAACCGTAATAATAAACAATAACGATTTAATTTTTTGTAAAGATTCTGTATCCGAACAATTTATTAGCAAAATCAAGACAATAAACGAAATTAAAATCAAGAGGAATTGCCCGCACATAATTGCAAGCTTCCCTTCAAAAGAAACATTTCCTGATTCATATTCTTTTTTAAGTGAATCAAGTACTTTTTTATCTGCTTGTGTAACTACCGAACCTTTACTAATAATGCGAGTTCCTTCGCTTACAAAACCATATTTTTCGGACACAGTAGCCAACAAACGATTCTTTTCTTCTGTTGAAACCTCCTCATCATAAAACGTATTTGCCACTAACGAAGTGTAAATTATTTCCTTAAACTTCAAATTCTGCAAAGAATCGAAATACGGAGGAATTGTTTGCATTAGGTCACTATGTGCTTCTGGAATAGTATGCACCGATGTTACTGACACACGTTTCCGATGTGGCAATTGCTCTATTATCAATGTTTTATATGGTTTTTGAGCATTGATAATTCCAGATTCATATATTGATTTTAATGATTTTTCAAATTCGTTCAAGCCTTGAGATATCATAAGAGAATGAAAATCGCTCACAGAATCATCAATCCAATGATGCATTGAACGCAAATAACGTACATAAATGGTATCTTTCACTCGCGTATAAACCGTTGTATCATACGAATAAAACGGTGAAAATGACATCATCACACTATCCTTTTGAGATTGAATTTCTTCCTCTGTTTTATCAATTGAGAAAGCAAAAGGAGCAAATAAATCCTCGTGAAGCCATACCTTATTTTGTTGATACTCAAACTGAAACTTCTTTTCTCTTGGCATCAGATACATAATAAACGCAATGGCAAAAGTAAAAAGCAACAAAGCTACTATCACGACACGTTTTTCCTTAAAAAATGAAAAAAATTTCTTCATTGAAATTTTGATTTTATAATTCGCAAGTAAAAATATATATTTACACGAATTTTTAAGCATAAATGGCATGACAAAATTACGATTAGTTTTCAAAGTTGAAGAAGAAACTCTTTTTGATAGCAAATTTTCTATCAAACACGATATGTTGAATCATATAGCAATGGTATTGTCTAATGTGCGAAATAGCGAAAACGATGTAATTCTTGTTACTGCAGGTGCTATTGCATCTGGTGTTGGGCAATTGAATCTCAAAAAATACCCAAAAGATTTGAGCGACAAGCAAGCTATGGCTGCAATTGGTCAAGTTGAATTGATAAAAAGTTATCAAAACATTTTTGATGAATACACTCAAATGACTGCACAAGTTTTACTTGCAAGAGATTTGTTCAACAACTCAAAACAACAATTCAATGCAAAAAATACATTCAAAAAATTGTTGTCGCTTGGCGTCATTCCCGTTATTAACGAAAACGATACCATTTCTATTGCCGATATAGAAATGGAAGATAACTACACTTTAACTGTTACAGTTGCACACATTATTTCGGCTCACGCAGTGATTCAAGTAAATAAAGATTTCTCTTTCAATGTTTTATGTGCTGGAGAAAAACATTCTTTATTCTGTAAAGACAAAGATGTCTTATTTAAACTCATTTCGGATATGAGCAAAAAAACAATTTCTCATCGCACATATCCCGACACATTCCCTACAGAGACAAAAATCTACGAATAGTGTATGAGGAATTTCTGCATATTAAACGGAGAATTAGAAAAAATTGAAAAACTTCAATTAGTTTCTCCCTTTGTAGAAAACGAAACCATCAGCCAATACATTCGCTTGTACAACACGTGTGCGTTATGTTTACGACAATACGTAACCAAAATCGAAGAAACTGCATCGCAATTGCACATAACACTACACGCAAAATTTGACTTTGAACACCTTTCGCGATACGTAACAAAACTACTTGACATAAACAAAGTTTATAAAGGCGGTGTTTGTCGCATTTTGGTTTTTTGGGACACAAATCACCCAGAAACATCGCAATTTGTCATTTTTGTTACACCATTAGATCAACTTGGATATCAATTCAACATGAGAGGTTTGACAATTGGACTTAATACAATTATCAAAGTTCGCGAGCCATTGTATCCTTGTCAATATTCAGGTAATAATTCTTTGACGAATTCATTGCGAATTCATTCGTATGAAAACGCTTTCGCAATGTGTTATTTCACTAACAATCAAGAAATTGTTGGCGTATCACAAGGAAATCTTGCTTATATAAAAGACGACGAAATTCATATTTGTAAGAATTATTTCACCGAACCATTTACCGACTTTTTCTTTGAATATCTGAGGTCAAAAAAATGGAAAATCGTTGAGTCTGAATCTTTCCTACGACAAAATTTATTTAATTGCGACGAAATGTTTTTAATTGGTCAATTTATTGGATTGCAATGGATTACAAAAATCCATAATAATAAAGACGAAGAAAAAACCTTTAGTTTCAAACACACAAAAAATTTGTTTTTCGAACTACAATCATTTATTGACGAAAGGCTTTCAAAATAACAATCTCATCTTTTGGGTAAGAATATCCCAAGCATATTTTTTCTTTTCTTCACGAATATTCTCTTCAAAATAATTGGAATCATTTTTTTCAAAAAAACGAACAATTGCATTTGCAATTGACTGTGCATTTGGCTCAACAACATATCCAACTTTCCCATTGGGGATTATTTCTGCCAATCCACCCACATTAGTAACAATCATAGGTTTTTCAAAATGATAACCAACTTGCGTAACTCCCGATTGCGTACCACTTTTGTATGGTTGAACAATTACATCTGTTGCACAAAAATATAGATTAACCTTATCGTTTGGAATATATTCAGAAAACCAAGTAACATTTTGTAAACCAAGTTTTTGCGTTAAAACCTTATATTTTTTTTCATTACTATAAAACTCACCAGCAACAAGTAATTGAATATTACTTGTTGTGATTCTCTCATCTGCCATTGCTTCTAACAACAAATCAAGACCTTTGTAATCGCGAATAAAACCAAAAAAAAGAATATATTTTTTATCTTCAGGCAATTTCAATGTTTGTAGCGCGTCATGTCTTGATATTTTTTCCCCATAATGGTCATAAATTGGATGAGGAGAAACAGATTTCGGCTTCGGATTCTTTTCGTAACGCTCAATATCTCGAGCAACAGATGCCGAAAGTGAAAAAAAAGCATCTATTTGATTAACAAAAGCATACGGAATCATCATATCAAGAACTGATGGTTCGTGAGGAACCATATTGTGAACTAAAGCAATACACTTTGCCTTACAATTCTTTTTTATTGTTTTTGCAATTTTACCATAACAAGGAGCCATAAACGTCATCCAATACGCAAAAATGACCACATCAGGATTTTGTTTTGCAATTTGTAGTCCAACTTTTTTCCAATTGAATGGATTAACAGAATTAATGGAACGATTGATTTTCAAATTTGGAGCCTCGCCATTTGAATACTGCGTTTTACCAGGGAATAAAAATGCTGGATATTGCAATGTGAATGTTTCTACTGAAACATCATCTCCCTCTGCTTGGAATTGCAATGCCATTCGTTCATTAAACGCAGCTAACCCTCCACGATATGGAAATGTTGTACCAACAACTACTATTTTCTTTTTATCATTATTCGGTTGTATTTCCATCTGTTTTCTCCCTATTCATACTAAACTCACAAGCGCAATAACACTGACGATACAAATCTAATTCTTTGCTTAATTCAATGCTTCGTTTATAACCATCTTTTTTCTTAAAATCGTAGTGGGTGTAGCCGTTATATTGTTCTCCAATTTCTTTTATAACATTAGAATTTTTATGAGGACTAATGGTTAATGTTGTCGCAAAGTTTTCAAATCCAAGTTCTTCTGCCTTTTGTGCGGTAGCTTGTAACAATGTCTTAAAACAAACATAACAACGATGTCCGCCTTCTTTTTCTTGTTCCAAACCTACAACATTGTCTCGCCACAACTCGTGATTATAATCTCCAATAATAACATCTACGTCAAAATGTTGTGCAAGCTTTTCCACATAAGATTTCCGTTTCTCCCATTCTTCAAACGGGAATATATTGGGCATAAAATAATACAACGTAACCTCCCAACCTTCTGCAAGTAATCGTTCAACAGAAGCAGAACCACACGGAGCGCAACAAATATGAAGCAATATCTTTTTCACAAAAAACTTTTCGCAAAAGTAATCAATTGAGTTTGCTCTACACTGATTGTTACCGTTTTATTTTCCCTAATCTTTTATATCTTTGTAAAAAAATAGGTAATGATATACATCTTGGTAGCACAACTTTTGTTGTCAGGTATCAGTAATCAGATTTCAACTTGAATTACACCAATCTGCATATTATTCCAAAAAATAAATAACGCGTATGGCACAACAACCTTCTATTCCAAAGGGAACTCGAGATTTTTCTCCTTCAGAAATGATGAAGAGAAACTATATTTTTGACACAATTCGTTCTGTTTATAAAACATACGGATATTTACCTATTGAAACACCTGCTATGGAAACTATGCAGACGCTTATGGGGAAATATGGCGAAGAAGGTGACAGACTTATTTTTAAAATATTAAATTCTGGTGATTTCAAACAAGGGACAGAGGCAAACGATTACGCAAACGCAACAGCACTCCAGTTAGCCAACAAATTTTGTGAGAAAGCACTTCGCTACGATTTAACAGTGCCATTTGCTCGCTTTGTTGTGATGCATCGCAACGAAATTCAATTACCATTCAAACGATACCAAATTCAACCTGTTTGGCGCGCAGACCGACCACAAAAAGGGCGATATCGTGAGTTTTACCAATGTGATGCTGATATTGTTGGTAGCAACTCGTTACTAAACGAAGTTGAACTTGTTCAAATTGTTGACACAGTTTTTTCAAAATTTGGAATAAACATCACTGTAAAAATCAACAACAGAAAAATTCTTTCGGGAATAGCAGAAATTATTGGAGAACCCGAGAAAATTGTTGACATAACAGTCGCAATTGATAAACTTGACAAAATCGGCATAGAAAACGTAAATGCCGAATTACTTGACAAAGGATTATCTCAAGATAAGGTTAATACTCTGCAACCAATTATTCTATTGCAAGGTAATAACGAAGAAAAATTTGCAAAACTCAAAAAGACTCTATCTTCTTCTGAAACAGGAATGAAAGGCATTGAAGAATTGGAATACATTTTTGGAATGTTAAAGAATGTTGATATAAAAGCAACTTTACAACTTGATTTAACTCTTGCTCGCGGATTAAATTATTACACAGGTGCGATATTTGAAGTTAAAGCAAATGATGTTGAAATGGGAAGTATTTGTGGTGGCGGACGTTACGATAACTTGACTGGAATTTTCGGAATGCCTGGACTTTCAGGTGTTGGCATTTCCTTTGGAGCAGATAGAATTTACGACGTTCTTAATCAATTAAATGCATATCCAACAGATACTATAGAATCAACAAAAATTCTATTTGTAAACTTTGGCAATACAGAAGCTGCATATATCCTTCCAATTATCAAAAAATTACGCGATAAAGGAATTTCTTGCGAATTGTATCCAGATGCGTCAAAAATGAAAAAACAAATGCAATTTGCCAACGAACGTCATATTCCATTTGTTGCAATTGTAGGTGAAGACGAAATGTCGCAAAACAAAGTACTTGTAAAAAATATGACGACAGGAGAACAAAATTTAATGGACAAAGATGAAATAGCATCAATTTGTTGTTAGACTTATAACATTTTTGTACCTTTCACTCGTTTATATTATCATTACAAAAATGAAAAAATACATATCTCTATTAATTGTATCATTCTTTACGTTAGCTTGTTTGGGGCAAAAAGCTGTTCTTGTTATCCCATTTGATGTAAAAATGTACAATAATCAAGAATCGGAAAAAATTTGCAAATATTCAGATGTAAGTTATGACAAGTCTATAGAAAAAATCCGCACAAGTCTTGATTTTCACATTTATGCAGCACTAAAAGACTCTTTGAGTGTTTCAAGTTTGCTTCGGACTTACACAACCGATGCAACAACTGATTTGGAAGTTGTTCACAAAAATGCAACGTATTATTTTTCCGATACGAAAAATGTTTCAGACATCAATAAGCCACTCAAAAGTTCTGGTCCAAACCAAAATATTATTGCAGGCGAAATTGTTTCACCTAAAAGCGATATTAGCGACAAAATCGTCAATGTCAAATTACAAGATCCTCAGTTATTTAGTGATTTGACCCAAACATATCAAGCTCAATACATTTTGTATCTTACTCAATTTGAACTTCTTGGAGACTTTTCAAATCCATACACTGTTGCAGACAATTCGTATGTACGAACTATAAAAGTAAATTATGTAATTTACAATTCTCTTGGCAAATTTGTTGCAGGAGATGTGGCAACAACAACATTTTCGGCAAAAGTGAACGATCTTGACCAAATTTGCGATATTTATTTAGCACGATTAGCAAAACAAATTGTAAAACACATTAATTAGGTTGGTCTATTTTGAAAACCAACAAAAAATTGTCATATTTGTAGGAATCTCTCAAATAGAAAATGAAAAAAAATATTTACATACTCTTATTATTCTTAATCGCATCAAATGTTGTCTTTGCGCAACGAATCGTTTCATACACAGCATCAGATGGATTGGAAATCACTGCTGATTTTTATGACACATACGCAACATCAAACAAATATATGTTGATGTTTCATCAAGCAGAGTATAGTCGTGCAGAATACCAACAAATTGCATCGCGAATTATAAAACTTGACATCAATTGTATTGCTGTTGATTTACGATATGGAAACGAAGTAAATTACGTAAACAACGAGACGGCAATGTCTGCAAAAGTTAAAGAAATTCCTCATTCTATGTTGGACTGCGAGAAAGACATTCTTGCGTCAATAGATTATGTATATTCTATTGATTCAACAGCAGAAATATTTTTAATGGGAAGTTCTTTTTCTGGTTCTCTTTGTTTAAAAATAGCAAAGGACAAGGGAAATCTTGCCGCAGTAATTGCATATAGCCCAGGAGAATTTTTCAACGAATTAGTAGTAGGCGACTACATAAAAGGTCTTGAAACGCCAACGTATGTGGCTTGTACTCGTTCAGAATATGAATATGTCTCAAAATTAGTAAGTGGTATCACCTCAAGTAAACGCGTTCTTTTCAAACCAAGTAGCACAGAGGGAGAACACGGGGCAAAAACGCTTTGGTGGACATCAAAAGCGAATGAAGATTGCTGGTTAAGTTTGTTATTTTTCTTAAAGGATTTTAAATAATGCCAAAAGCCACAATAAAATTAAATGTAGAAGAAGAAAACGTAATTTTTGCAATAAGCACAAATTTACGAGACTTTCAATTTTGCGACTTTGTCAACACAACTTTTCAAGTAGAACTACAAGCACAAGAACAAATAGACGTTGTTTTGCCATCGGGACAAATTGTAAAGCCCTTACGATTTTCATATTACGATGAAATACGGAATGTAACATTCACTATTATTGACAACCAAACAAATGGAGGTCCTTTCGTTGATTTTATGAAGAATATCAATTTTTTTCTAAAAATTTCTCCTTCTGGAGGAAAAGAACAAATAGCGGAATATCAAAAAAAATTAGCGAACAACACGTCTATTATATACACACAACAAGTTGAATATAGCAACTTTAAATCTCGACAAAAATTAATTTTTAAGTCGTTGTTCCAAAAAATATGAAAAAGGTTCTACTTTATTGTTTATGCTTAATATTGTTGTTTTCGTGTTCTTCAAAACGCACTCAAAACAAGTATGACAAATATGGTGGGACTCTTCGACTTGCAATTTACGATGTTACATTTGATGATTATATTTTTTCGCCAACCATTGTTTGCGATTTAGAAAAAATGCTTGGTGGTATTTTTTATGATGGATTGTTTTCTATAAATCCTTTTTCACTTTCAATAGAAAATTCTTTATGCAAATCGTGGGATGTAGATAACACAGGTCTTGTTTATATTTTTCACCTTGACTCTACGGCAGTTTTCACAAAAGATGATTGTTTCCCTAATGGTACAAGAAATGTCAACGCATACGACGTAAAATACACATTTCACATTCTGTCAAATCCTACAATTGGAACAACGAATTTTACAAATACGGTTTACCATATCAAGGGAGCAAAAGAGTATTATTCACTTCCTAAAGAAGTGCGTGATACCAGCAGAATAGAAGGAATTAGCATAATTGATGATTACACATTAAAAATTACATTAGACAAGCCATCTCCTCGTTTCATTCAAAATTTGTCTCATCCCTCTGCTGCAATTATTCCTTTTGAAGCTGTAGAAAAATATGGAAACAAATCAACTGTTGGTGTTGGTCCGTTCAAATATCATGCAGATAGCACACATTTTATTTTCGTACGAAATCCTCAGTATTATAAATTTGATAGCAAGAGGAATCGTTTGCCCTATCTTGATTCAATTGTCATTACGCGTGTCCCCGATTTTGAATCAACAATAGATTTATTCGTAGATAACGAAATTGACGCAATGCTTCTCGTTTCTGGCAGTAAAATTGCCACTATTCAGCAACTAATACCTGATTCTATCAATTATGAAATAATGGAGTCTAATGGTGTAAACCTGCATGGAAATGGCAAATTGTATAACATTATTCGTTCCAATGTAAAAGGAATTTACACCAACAAAATGAATATTCTAAACTTCACCGAAGTGTACAAAGAACGGAATTAATTGTATTACAACAAACTCTCCACAACGCTTTCAAAATCATGCAGGTAAAGCATATTGGGGCCATCACTCTTTGCTATTTCTGGATTTGGATGTATTTCAAAGAAATAACCACTTGCTCCAAAAGCCTTTGCTGCCAAAGCCATAGCAGGAACGAACTGTCTATCACCACCAGTTTTTCCACCTGCAGCGCCTGGTCGTTGAACCGAATGAGTACAATCCATTATTACAGTTGACGTAAATTGCTTCATATCGGCTATATTGCGAAAATCAACGGCTAAATTATTGTAACCATACATATTTCCTCTTTCTGTTAACCATACCTGATTATTCCCCGTTTCACGAACTTTTTCTACAGGAAATTGCATATCAATACCAGAAAGGAATTGAGCCTTTTTTATATTTACTATTTTACCAGTTTTTGCTGCAGCAACCAACAAATCAGTTTGACGGCACAAAAAAGCAGGAATTTGCAACACATCAACAACTTTGCCAACTGGTTCAGCCTGAACAGATTCGTGTATGTCAGTCAACAATTTTAAGCCATACTTTGATTTTATGACCGACAACATTTGCAACCCTTTTTCCATTCCTGGTCCACGAAACGATTGTAAAGACGTTCTATTAGCCTTGTCAAACGAAGCTTTGAAGATAATATCAATATTATATTTCTTGTTCAACCTTACTAATTCGGTAGCAACTTCTTCAAGAAGTTCCATAGATTCAATCACGCAAGGTCCTGCAATAAAAACTGGCTTATTCATACCGATTTTATTTAATATTTCTAACTTTCTTTTCCCAATTCCACGCTGATGCAAGCACATCATTCAAAGGTGTTTTAGCTGTCCATCCAAGTTCTTTTTCTGCCAAAGAATTGTCTGCCCAAACCTGTTCGGTATCACCATCACGACGACCAACAATTTTATATGGCAAATTCACACCTGTTGCTTTCATAAATGCATTTACCAACTCTAAAACAGACACTCCTTTACCTGTCCCAAGATTAAAAATCTCAAGTTCTGTTCTATTATTACCAGACAAAAGACGTTGCATTGCTTTTACGTGAGCTTTCGCCAAGTCAACCACATAAATATAATCTCGAATTGCCGAACCATCAGGGGTACTGTAATCATCTCCAAAAACAGACAATTCTTTACGGATTCCTGCCGCTGTTTGCGTTACAAATGGCACCAAATTATTTGGAACTCCCTTAGGTAACTCGCCTATTTTTGCAGATGAGTGAGCGCCAATTGGATTAAAATAACGAAGTAAAATAGCATTTATATCATGGTATGATATAATGGCATCTCGAATAATATCTTCACACATTTGTTTTGTGTTGCCGTATGGAGAAGTTGCTGGCTTTCGAGGTGCAGTTTCATCAATTGGTAATGTATCGGGTTGGCCATATACCGTACACGAAGAAGAAAAGATGATATTTTTAATACCATTCTTTCTCATCAATGTTAGCAATTGAATAAGACCGAACACATTATTTTTGTAATAGTCCAACGATTTTGCAACCGACTCTCCCACAGCTTTGAATGCTGCAAAATGAATTACAGCATCAATACCTTGGTATTTTGTTAAACAATTTTGAAATGAGACCTCATCACAAATATCAAGTTGCTCAAATGCTGGTCGAATTCCTGTAATTGACTCTATTCCATCAAGAACCGTTATTTCTGAATTTGAAAGATTATCAACTATAACAACCTCATAACCAGACTGTTGCAATTCAACAACAGTATGAGAACCTATATATCCAAGACCTCCAGTAACTAATATTTTTGCCATACTCCGAATCGTTTACAATCTCTATTTATTTCCATTCAAATGAACTTATTAGTTCTATAATATCTTCACGAACGAAATTGACAACAGGAGCAAGCGAATCCTTATTCGGTGGGACATTGAAATACAATGCACCGCGAACAAAATTCTTTGTACTATCGATTACACAAAATTGCATCACCGATGCTGCATCTCCTTTTATATCAAACAACAATCCGTGAACATTTTTTTCATCGTAATGGAATTCTTTCGTGTTGATTGCGTCAGCACGAACTTCGTGTTTAAAAGCCAAATAATGAACGTCATCAACAATTTCGCCCAAATTGTTTTGCAACTTTTGATAACTAATGTGTATTGTAGCCTTCATAGTTGGAAACTGCACATTTACCCAATATGGTTCTGCCCCAGCATCAGTATCTTTTTCTACTTTTGCGTACGAAGGCACATTAAACGTATATGGAAAATCAGTTTCTGAAAATTGCACATAATTCCGTTCGGGTAAATCTATACGAAAATAGCCACGTTGTTTTGGGACTTTTATATCGCGTTCCTCACATGCCTGAAAGACAATACAAACAATTGAAAGAAAAAATATGAGACGTTTCATTATACGAGGGAAAAGAGACGATGCTCGCACCGTCTCTCAATAGTACTATAAATTGAATTCTTTCTTTATTTTCTCAACGTAATCCAACAATTCCCAACCAAAGAATTGAACTTTTTTCATTTTTCCGTTGATTTCAACTTCTTTCATTTCTGGTGTTCTACCAAAATGTCCATACGAAGCAGTTGCTTGGAAAATAGGATTTGTTAAACCAAAACGTTTTACGATAGCAATTGGTCGTAGGTCAAACAATTTTGCAACTACATTTGCTATTTCTTCGTCGGTGAATTTTTTTCCATCAGCTTTTTTTACGCGACAAGTTCCGTAAGTATTTACATAAATATTCACTGGTTTTGCAACACCAATTGCGTATGAAACTTGTACCAAACATTCGTGAGCGACACCAGCAGCAACCAAGTTCTTGGCAATATGACGAGCGGCATAGGCAGCACTTCTGTCAACTTTTGACGAATCTTTTCCTGAGAATGCACCGCCACCATGAGCACCACGACCACCGTATGTGTCAACTATAATCTTACGACCAGTTAATCCAGTGTCTCCGTGAGGACCACCAATAACAAATTTTCCCGTTGGGTTTACCATAAATTTGAAATCTTGGTCAAACAATTTGTGAAGACGTTTTGGATAGCTCAAACGAACTGGTTTTATCACATATTTTCGTAAATCTTCGGCAATTTTTGCTTGCGTTTCAGCATCAGAAACGCCAAAATCATCGTGCTGCGTAGAAATTACGATTGTGTCGATTCTTAAAGCTTTGTTATTTTTTGAATCGTATTCAATTGTAACTTGTGATTTTGAATCTGGTCGAAGATATTTCATCACTCTACCAGCCTTACGAACTTCGGCAAGTTTTTCCAACAAACGATGAGCAATATCCAATGTCAACGGCATATAATTCTCGGTTTCGTCAATTGCATACCCAAACATCATACCTTGGTCTCCAGCACCTTGTTCTTCTGGATTTGCACGTTCAACACCTTGATTGATGTCGGCCGATTGAGCATGAAGCGAAGAAATTACGCCACACGAATCGCCATCAAATTTGTATTCCGATTTGTTATAACCAATTTGATTGATAACTTTACGAGCAACTTCTTGAACATCAACGATTCCCTTACTTTTGATTTCGCCACTAAGAACCGTTAAACCAGTTGTTACTAATGTTTCGCACGCAACTTTTGACGTTGAATCCTGACTCAAATAAGCATCAAGAACAGCGTCTGAAATTTGATCGGCAACTTTGTCTGGATGACCTTCCGAAACCGATTCTGAAGTAAACAAATAACCCATTTAATTAAGAATTAAAAATTTAAATTTAAGAATTAAAAGGGAAGAATTGGAAAATGCAGCACTTGCTGTTTTAGCATTTTTTTGTGTGGTTGCAATCAACTCAAATCTTTCCACTTATCAAATGCAAATATACACTTCTAATTTGAAATTACAATACTTCTTCTTCAGCTTCTAATTTTCAAAAACCATTTGCAAAACCTCCAACGACTTGATATTTTGAGTTTTACAAACATGAATATCAAAATATGAAATCAAAATATCAAGTAATTTTCTTCTTTCTTTTTGTGATAACGGGACCTCATCGGTCAGTTCATTGGTTTGTAAAATCTTATTAAACAACAAACTATCTTCTGGCGACAAAGTACCATCGCAACTTCCATGAGCAACAAATTGACCTTGGAAAGGAGAAAAAACTGTTGTAAATTCCGAATACGTATTTTTAGGAAAAACACCTAAAAATCGAGTAATATGAAGCATATACAAAATGTGTAAATTCGTATAATTTTGTTCGGAATGTTCCAATAGTAAAACGAACATTCTCAAGAACTTAAAGAGTATTTCTGATTGTTCCTCTTCTCTAAAAATTCTATCTGTTATTTCGCCTATAAAAAGTGAAATTGTTGATTTATAAATATTGGAATTTATGCTCGTGGGAACTGAAATAAACGATATTGACGAAATTCTATGAATTTGATTGATTCCTTTTTTTCGATATGCTGTGATATGGACAAGCGAAAGGGGTTGAAACATTGCCATTTTGGAACGATTGGTACGTACCCCATTCATGATATACGTTCCATTGCCAAACTGCTCCGTATAAAGATGAGCAATCACACTTGTTTCAGAATACTTGATGGTATGGAGAACTACCGCGTCAGTCTCAACAAACATAGTTATTAAAAACTCGTTTCTTCAGGATGTTTTTTCTTCTTTTTTAACTTTTCAGGGATATAATCAGAGAACTTCTGACGAGGACTATGTAAGTCTATATCAGAAACATAGCGAAGTTTCCCCTGTTTAAATTTATATCCATCAATAGAAAAATCTGGACCATAATATTCATATATTCCTTCATAACGAGGATCCGAAGGAGCAATATGGTCAAGTACTATCATTTTTTTCTTTTTTTCGTAGCGAAGCATCATTGTTTGTGTTGCCGAATATTCAAATACAACACGTTTTTTGTATCCACTACCCTTTAATTCTATAACTTGATGTCCGAATTCTGGTTTATCTTTTTTATCAAAACGAAATGTTTCTATCACTTTCTTCTGCGTATAAATGGTGTTTGGTCTCCAACCAAGCAAAAAATATGTAGTTATATCATTATACTTTTCTTGACGAATTTCATAATAAACCGCTCCATACCAATTATTTACAGTTGAAGTAACCGTCATCGGTTTTTTCATAGTTTCTGCGACATCTTTCAAAAAATATACTTCTACTTTATTCGTTGTTTTTCTATATCGTTGAATATACCCAAGTGTTTCATATTTACCATTGGTATGGACAACAAACCAAGTAAAAATTCTAAATGTTCCATCAGGAGCCGTTACTTTTCCAAGATTCAAGTTATTGAATGGATAATGAAATGATTCAGGTATTTTCAGAACAGAATCAAGCATTTTTTTGAAAATTTCATTATTCTTTACATTTTCTTCTTCAGTCGCATAGCGCGAAAGTTTTGAATACGCTGTTACTAAATTAGACTCCGCGACACTAAAATCCTTTGACTGTGTGAAACCAATCGCACAACAAAAACATGTAATTATGACTAAACAAATTCTTTTCATTTCAGTGCCTTATACGAATCTATTTAATACAACGAGAATGTTTGTTTTTCATTTCCCATAGAAACAACGACGAATCGAGCAAATGTTCTTTCCTGTTTTTGTATGTAAAATATTCCATTTTGAAATTCTGATTCCAACACCACCGACTGTAAAATTTTTCCATCTGCAGTACAAATCGTTATTTCTATTGGCTTTGATGATTTTTCATACAAAACTGCATATTCTTCACCAACTTTTGATATTCTCACAGACTCATTGTGAGCCGAAACTATTGCATCTTGCGTTGTATCAATTGGATTTGGATTATATTTTTGCTTCAATTTATACGCCAAATCGTATAATTCTTCCTTACTATCTGCAGCCACAAGAGCAAAACGAACAAGAGCTGAATCTGCTACAGCAATACTATCAATGCTACAATAGTTGAAACACGCTATTTCTTTCCCTGTAATCGTTGACATTCCAGCACTTGTTTTACTATTATTTAACGCATACCACAACTCATTATTGTTAAAATCATCATTATAATAAATAACGTCATTCGCGACTTCAAATGCATAAACTCCCACTGGATTATAATCTAATGACAACCAACCGACATAGTAAGAACGAGGGTCAACGCTTTGAACAACAGAAAGTTGAAGACTATCAACAAACCACGTTTTATTATATGATGAAGTCAAAATATCCCAATCTATAAAGGACCCAAACTTCAAATTATATAGCACACTATCTCGTTGGTTTCCAATATAATACTCATATATCGTTGCATCTATATCCTCAAACATTCGTAAAAATTGTTTAATCTGAATATTTGGAGCATAAAAATCTGAATAAATTTCTAAGTCACACGTATCGGTTTCAACTATTGTTGCTGGTTGATTTGCCACAAAACCATTATTTCTATAAGAACGAGAATAAATTGTATTTTGATTTTCTGCCAACACTAATCCTGCTTGATAAATGCAATTTGAATTATTTTTATATTTAAAACCATTTTGGTTTGCTTTTGTAGAATAAACCGCAAGACTACCATCACGAGTTACTGTTGAACTAATGTTTCCGAATGTAAAATCGTAATAATCTGGATTCAACGAAATAGGATAATATTCATAACTTGCATATTTATGAGCGCCACTATACGTAAATTTAAAATTTGTAGCTATATCATTGGGCAATGTCATTGCAACTTTGAACGAAAAAATCGCTGTTTTTTCTTCTCCCGACTTCATAGATTCAAATGCTACGTCACTTGAAATCACGGAAACAACACTCAAATCACAAATTGCCGAAATAAGAACATTTTCGGCATCGTGCAAATAATTTTTAAATGTTACTTTCAAATCTATCGTATCTCCAGAATAGATATGAGTATGATTTGAGTGATTTCCCACAGATACATCTACAATTCTAATGCTTGGTAAGTTATTATTTATCAACGCATTATACAAATTCAGTCGGCCATGACCCAATTTGTCGCGATACATTTCTTCTGAATTGATTTCATACAAATCATCGGCAGTAACCGACAATAATTCAGCTGCTTGCAATGCCGTATATTCAGGGTATTTGCTCCGAACAATTGCAGCTGCTCCCGATACTATTGGCGCGGAGAAAGACGTACCACCACCCGACATTGCAATAACTTTATTGTTGTTCGCAATAGAATAATAACCTTTTGCTGGCGCGCAAATATCAATAAATTGATTATACTGACTACCCGAACCTGCTTTATTGAACCAAATATAATCACCAGCAACAGTTCCCCCTACGCTCAGCACTGTTGCATAAGAAGCAGGATACAACAAATTGGAATTGGCAGAATTTCCAGCAGAAGCAACTACCAATGCATCACAATTGTAGGTCGCATAATTAACAATGTCCTGTCCATATTGAGATCCACTTTCGTCGCCCCAAGAGCAATTTATAACCTTGCAACCTTGATTCGCCGCATAAATAATACCCTCATATCCGCCCACAACATCAGCAGACGTATTTGGGCAAACTTTTATTGGCAAAAATTTGCATTTCCCTCCAACACCTGCAGTTCCAAATTCATTATTAACTTCGGCACTTGCTATTCCTGCAACATACGTCCCGTGTTCCGTTGACGCACTACTTGGATTATTATCGGAATCAGCGAAATCCCATCCTCTATAATTATCAACATATCCATCTCCGTCATCGTCAAGCCCATTGATAGGATCAGCTACATTATACGCAATCTTATTAATTAAATCTTTATGTATTACGTCTATTCCGCCATCAACAATAGCAACAACGACTGTAGAATCGCCTTCTTCTATATCCCACGCATCAAGGACTTTACACGTATTTAAGTGCCACAAATTCCCATTTGCATATTCCGTATCATTTGGAACCGACAACAATTTCCCAACATACGCAGGTTCTGCATACACAACACAATCTAATTTATTCAAATTAGAGAGGACCTTTTCCATTGACACATCAGAAGTGTATGTAAAGCTATATATCGTACTAATATCTACGCATTTATCACAATCTTTTGATTTTGATTGAGGAAAACTTTGCTGTAATTCCGATGCACCTATTGAGGCAAGATATAATTGTAATTTTTGTCGATTGTCCGATTGTATAATAGCATCATTTTGAGCACTTTTAAGATTATTGCTTGAGGTAAATTTCACAATAACTTTACCCTTAACAATCTTGTTTCCATCGTACCAATCATACGTTTGAGAAATGCCTACGACTGACAAAAACAAAAAAAATATACTGAGTAATTTCTTCATATCCAAAGTTCTTTCACAAAGGTAACAAATTCGCTGAAGTTTTACGCTACATTAAAATCCTTTGCATATTTTTTCATTTGTTGAACAGTTAATTGTCCAGCAGCCGTAGCATGTTCATCATCCAATGATGCGAATGAAAACGGACTTCCTAATGCCAAATTGGCAACTCGAGTGATAGTCCCGATAGGTCCCATTGCAAGAGCAACAATATTTTTATACTCACTATACAATGACAAAACTTTTGCACAATCCATTTTTGACCTTGCTGTAGTAGCAATTTTTGCTATATCGGCGCCTTGTCCAAAGCTCTCATTTACAATATCTTTTAGAATATGTTTTTCTGGAGTCTCAACATAATTATGATACGAAATAATGACTTTGCAACTATGACTGCGAGCAAAAGAAATCATTTCTTCCTTATACTGTTTTTCACTTTCAAACTCTACATCGACATACGAAGCGCCTGCCGCAATTGCGTTTTGTAACAATAAGATTCGTTTCTCGTCGTTACAAAAATCTGGACGACACGTTGCAATAGTCGGTTTTGAAATATTCGCAAATACGTCTGTGACAGACTGTTCTGTTAATTCACACAAATCAATTCTCACTTCTACCATTTCTAAAGAATTGGCTATTTCTATGAGTTTTTGAGGATTTTTTTCTGTTAAACTAACACAAATCATCTATAAGTGAGGTTAATTCTACATACGTTATTTTTTCTACACAACAAGAACCAATCCCCGTAAGATACACAAAGTGAACTGCATTGCCTTCACGTTTTTTGTCACATTTCATCACCTCTAAAATATCTTTTGGAGAAGCTTTTGTCGTTGTTGGCAATCCTATTTTTGCAAGCAAAGCAACAAGTCTATCGCAATCTGCTTGAGACATTTTGTTTTTTAGAACTGAGAGTTTTGCAGCCAACACCATTCCAATACTTACCGCATGACCATGAGGAATTTTTTCCAATTTTTCTATCGCATGACCAAAAGTGTGTCCAAAATTAAAAATCCTGCGTGCGCCAGACTCTCTCACATCTTGATTTACGACATTAGATTTAATTACAATTGATTCATACACAAATGTTTCCAGCATATTGGAATCAAAATTTTTCAATGAATCAACATTTTGTTCTATAAACGAAAACAATCTTTCACTTGCAATTGCTCCATGTTTGACCACTTCGCCCATTCCACTCAACAACTCCGATTGTGGCAAAGACCTCAAAATAGAAAGTTCGCAGATAACAAATTTTGGCAAACTAAACGTGCCTATCATATTTTTATAGCCACGAAAATTCACGCCATTTTTCCCTCCAACACTTGCATCAACTTGACTCAATAATGTAGTTGAGACGAAACCGAATTCTATTCCTCGCATAAAAATCGTTGCTATAAATCCACTCATATCGCACACGATTCCGCCACCTATACCCAAAATAAAAGACGATCTATCAAACTCATTTTCAATCAATTGTTCAAAAACCGAATCAAGCGATTGCAAACTTTTATTGGATTCTCCACGCGGAATTTCTATTATCAAATCGGCTTGAGGAAATTTATCTCCATATAGCGACCGAATGACTGAATCTGTTATGATTGCGACTTTCTTCCCTTTGGGAATATATGTAGAAACATTTTCAATTGTTTCACCAACAAAAATCTGCGAGGTTCCAATTGAACTCTTTATTTCTAATGTTTTCATATTACTTTTTCTTAATTGGATCGCACGTAAAATCAACGCCAAGTTTTTGGAATATCTTTTTGTCAACTTCACTTAACATAACCGTTGTATGAACCTGACAACCTCGCAAATTTGGTAACTGTTCTATTGCTTTTTTACAATTAACATCGTGTAAACTCAACATTGCCAAAGCGACCAACACCTCATCAGTATGAAGTCGTGGATTATTCCCTCCAAGATACGAAATTTTCATATTTTGGATAGGTTCAATCATATCTGCAGGAATCAATTTTACTTTATGGTCTATACGCGCTAAATGCTTTGTTGCATTCAATATAAGAGCAGCACTTGTTCCGAGTAATTCACTCGTTTTTGACGTTATTATCGTTCCGTCTAACAATTCTATTGCAGCTGCTGGACCTTTTGCTTTATCTCCACGTTGTTTAGCTGCAACAGTTGTTTTTCTATCTTTTGTCGTTATCTTGGCTTGTTGCATCAAAAGAGCAATTTTATTTGCTTCATTTTCATCACATTTACCCTCTGCAACATTATTCAGTGCTTTGTAATATCGACGAATAATTTCCTGATTTGATGCAAAACGACAAGCCTCGTCATCAACAATGCAATTGCCCGCCATATTTACGCCCATATCAGTAGGAGATTTATATGGATTTTCGCCATAAATTCCCTCAAAAATAGCATTCAGAACGGGAAAAATTTCTATATCACGATTATAGTTTACCGTTGTTTCGTTGTACGCTTCCAAATGGAATGGGTCAATCATATTCACATCGTTCAAATCGGCTGTTGCCGCTTCATACGCAAGATTCACAGAATGTTTTAGAGGAAGATTCCAAATAGGGAACGTCTCAAATTTGGCATATCCAGCCTTAATTCCCTTTTTATTGTCTTGATACAATTGACTCAAACAAACCGCCATCTTACCACTTCCTGGTCCTGGCGCAGTAACAACGACCAACGGACGTGTTGTTTCTACATATTCATTTTTACCAAAACCTTCGTCAGAATCAATAAGTGCTACATTTGATGGATAACCTTCTATTGTATAATGTAGATATGTCTTGATATTTGCTCGTTTCAAACGATTGCGGAACAATTTTGCACCCGTTTGTCCTTTATAATGAGTAATTACGACGGAACCAACCATCAAACCACATTTTTCAAATTCGTCTTTCAAACGAAAAACGTCCTTATCATAGGTAATTCCTAAATCGTCCCGAACCTTATTGTTTTCAATATCTATTGCACTAATTACGATTACAATCTCCGCATAGTTACTCAACTGCATCAACATTTTGAGTTTACTATCTGGCTGAAATCCTGGCAAAACGCGACTTGCGTGAAAATCATCAAACAATTTTCCGCCAAATTCCAAATACAACTTATTTCCGAATTTTTCTATTCGTTCTTTAATGTGTTCAGACTGAATCTTGAGATATTTTTCGTTGTCAAATCCGAGTTTCATGGCATTAATTATCAGATTTAACTTCTGTTTCTTGTTGTTCCAAAGTTTGTTCTTTCGTTTCAACAACTTGAGAATCTTTCTTTTCTTCAACAACCTTTGGTTGAAGCCCCGCATTTAACTTTGCTTCAACAATATTTTTGCCTGGAAAAATTCCCACTTGCCAAAAAATCGAAATAACAGTAAAAATCAAAAAATATAGATTTCCACCAATTAAACAAAATCCTATACCAGCAAATGATATTGCATACAAAGTTATGTAACGATTATACAACGAAGATTTAAATATTTGCTTTCGTTGTTCTTCATTTTCTTCTTTTTTAAGTTGACGCGAACGAGAAAAAAGAACCGCAAGATTCCAAATAGAAAAAACAACTATAACAATGAGCATTATCCAACCCAAGAAAGAAGTTGCATCCGACAAATTAAACGAAAATGAATCAGACCAAAATCTATCTCTCAAATAGAGGACAATAAAAACCAGCAACGCCTGCATTGCGAACATAGCAATAACAATGGCTTGCATTGGGAAAATATATTTTCTACTAATTTCCATTAGTTCCACAATCTTTCAAGTTTTTCGGCATATTTTGCTTGTACCGCTTTGCGTTTTACTTTCAATGTTGGCGACAACAAACCATTTTGAGGTGTCCAATCATCAGCAACAAGAGAATATCGTTTTACTTGTTCATATTCAGCAAAATTCTCATTCATTTTCTTCACTTCTTTTTGAATACGAGCAATTACATCGGGGTGTTTTATTACCTCTTGGTCGGAAATATATGGAACCTTGTGCGATGCACACCACGTTTTCAAAACTGAGAAATCAGGAACTATCAAAGCAACTGGATATTGGTGATTTTCACCAAAAACAACAGCAGTATTGATAAATGTTGATGTTGCAAATTTTGCTTCAATAAGTTCTGGATTTACATATTTTCCGAAAGATGTTTTAAACAAACTCTTTAAACGACCTGTTATTTGCACCAATCCATTTTCTTTTATACGACCAGTGTCGCCTGTATGGAACCAACCTTCGGCATCAATTATCTCTTTTGTTTTTTCTTCATCGCGATAATAGCCCATCATCACATTATGACCACGACAAATAATTTCATCATTATCTGCAATTTTCACCTCAACACCTGGCAAAGGCAAACCTACAGTTCCTGGTTCGTGCGTGAATGGTTCATAACTTGCAACGGCTATTACTGGAGACGTTTCAGACAAACCATATCCTTCAAAAATATACATTCCAATGGCTTGAAAAAACGCGCACAATTTTGCTTGCAAAGCCGACCCTCCAGAAACGACTTCAACAATTCGCTGAGCACCAAGACCTTCACGAAATTTGGTATAAACCAATTTATCGGCTATTTTATAACGAACATTGTACCACCAAGAGCGTTTTAGGGTATCAACCTTATATTCTTTTGCTAAATCAATTGCCCAATAATACAATTGTTTCTTTATGCCAGACAATTTTTTTCCACTTGAAAATAATTTGTCGTAAATTTTCTCTAACAATCGAGGAACAACGCACATAATTGTTGGTTGAATTTCCTTCATATTGTCGTTTATCAACGCGATATTTGAATAATAAATTGAGCAACAATTATAGTGATACACATACATCATCATTCGTTCATACGCGTGGCACAACGGCAAGAAACTCAATGCCGTATGGCTCCATGGATGCATTAAGTCGTGAACACCTTTTATTTGTTGCACAACATTGTTGTGAGAAAGCATTACACCTTTCGGATTACCTGTTGTTCCAGATGTATAAATAATTGTTGCTAAATCTTCAGGTTTTATAGAATTTTTGATTTCTGTAAGTTTCTCTGGTTGAGCATTTTGTTTCCCTAAATCAATCAAATTTTGGAAGAATTTATATTCATTTTTTTGGTCAACGAATGTAAAAACATCTTGTAGATATTTTAATTCTGGAAGAATTGGTTCTATTTTCTTACGAAGTTCTTTGCCCTCAATGAACAACACCTTCATTTCGGCGTGATTCAAAATATAGCGATAATCTTCTTGACTAATTGTTGGATAAATAGGAATTGGCACAATACCAGCTTGCATAGCACCCATATCTAAAAAATTCCATTCTGGACGATTCCCGCTCACTATTCCAATTTTGTCGCCTGGTTTCAAGCCCAAAGCCATCAAACCATAACTCACATTGTTAGCATAATCAATGTAGTCTTCTATAGTATATGTTACCCATTGTCCATCAACCTTGTGGGCTAATGCTACCTCGGGATTTATTGTTGAATTCTCAATTTTTTGAACTTCAGGTAATAATTCCTTATATCGTTCAAGCAAATCAAACAATCTCGTTACTTCCATAGCAATTCATTTGAGTTTCGCAAATGTATGGAAATTCGGGGAATAACTAGGCAATCTTCGTATTTTTTCGTTTTACACATTTTTTTTAACGACGAATACACGTTAATGGACACGAATGTGTTTTCGTGGAAATTCGTGGTTTGACATTAACCACGAAGGAACACTAAGAAACTTGAGCTATTTTTAACCACAAATTGACACGAAGAAACACGAATTAATTTCCGTTAGGAAATAACTTTTGGTAGAAAAACATTCCACATTTCTCTTTCAAATCCTGTAGGGATTAACATAATACGTTGTCATTTCCTACGGAAATATTATTTCTTTAACGTAATCATTTCTACCAATGGGTAATGCCTACGGCATTTAACTATATTGTTCTGGTTATGGGAACAGATCTTTCACTACACTGCGTTCCGTTCAAAATGACGGCTTCGTGGTATTGTATATAACAACCTCTAATTGACACGAATGAACACGAATTATTTCCGTTAGGAAATAACTTTTGGTAGAAAAACATTCCACATTTCTCTTTCAAATCCCGTAGGGATTAACATAATACGTTGTCATTTCCTACGGAAATATTATTTCTTTAACGTAATCATTTCTACCAATGGGTAATGCCTACGGCATTTACATTTAACCAGATTGTTCTATTAATAGAAACAGATTTTTCACTGCGCGGAGTTCTGTTCAAAATGACGGCTTCGTGGTATTGTATATAACAACCACTAATTGACACGAATGAACACGAATTATTTCCGTCAGGAAATAACTTTGGGTAGAATAACATGCCACCCTTTCACAACAAAAAAATTTGTATTGTTCGTAATTATACAAAAAAAGGCAGGGGTGTGTCCCTGCCTTACAATAGACCTTTATTTATGAAATTATCCTTTCAAGGCATTTGCACCACTCACAATTTCGTTCAACTCGTTTGTGATTGCTGCCTGACGAGCCTTGTTGTATTCAATTCTCAAATCTTTCAACAATGTTCCTGCATTGTCTGTTGCCTTGTGCATTGCTGTCATTCGTGCACCGTGTTCCGATGCAAAAGAATCCAACAAAATGCTAAAGAACTGAACTTTCAAAGAACGTGGAATCAATTCGTTAACAATATATTCTTTATTTGGCTCAAAAATATAGTCGTAATTGAAACCTGCTTTTGCTGATGAAGTTTCTTCTTGAACTACTGGCAAATATTGCGTAGTTGTAATGATTTGCGTTGCTGCATTTTTGAATTTGTTATATACAACAACAACTTTATCATATACTCCCGTTGCAAAATCATTCATAATTTCCGAAGAAATCTTTGAAGCTTCGTCGTATGTTAAATGGTCGAAGATTTCAACAAACGATTTTTTAGGAGTAATTCCTTTACTTTTCAAAGAATCGCAAACCTTTTTGCCAATTGCATACACATCAACATTTGATGCCGCAAATTGACTTGCATAATCCGATTTTATAAGCGCAGAGGCTGTTTTACCAATGCTTGAATTGAAACCGCCACAAAGACCGCTATTTGATGCAACTGCAACTACCAAAATTTTGTTTTCTGGTCGAATTGTTGCGTATGCATTTCCTTCGCTTGATTCCAATCCACTACTTACGTTTTGTAAGATTTCTTGTAATTTTTCGGAATAAGGACGCATTTGCAATACAGCTTGTTGAGCCTTACGCAACTTTGCTGCCGACACCATTTTCATAGCGCTGGTAATTTTTTGCGTACTGCTTACAGAAGCGATTCTATTGCGTATTTCTTTAATACCTGCCATTTTCTTAGTTATTAGTGTTTAGTGATGAACGATAAGTGACTAGAATTCTAATCACTTATCACTAACCGTTAATCACTACTTTTTGTACTTAGCCGAAACTTCTTTTGCTGCTGCTGCCAAAACACTCTTAATTTCGTCGTCGATAGCACCGCCAGCAATTTTATCAAGAGTATCTTTATGTTTCAAATCAAGATATTCCAAATATTCTTTTTCAAAGTCAAGAACTTTATCTATTGGAACGTCCGACAACAAGCCTTGTGTACCACAATAAATGATAGCAACTTGGTGTTGAACTGTCATTGGAGAATATTGTCCTTGTTTCAAAATTTGAACATTTCTACGTCCTTTGTCAAGGACTGCCATTGTAGCAGCATCCAAGTCAGAGCCGAATTTAGAGAATGCTTCCAATTCGCGGAATTGAGCTTGATCCACACGCAATGTACCAGCAACTTTCTTCATTGCCTTGATTTGAGCGTTACCACCTACACCCGATACCGAGATACCTACATTGATTGCAGGACGAATACCTGCGTGGAACAAACTTGATTCAAGGTAAATCTGACCATCGGTAATAGAAATTACGTTGGTTGGAATATATGCCGAAACGTCACCTTCTTGAGTTTCAATGATAGGAAGTGCTGTTAAAGAACCTCCACCTTTGATTTTTCCTTTCAATGAAGCTGGTACGTCGTTCATATTCTTAGCTACTTCGTCGTTTGCAATAATTTTTGCAGCACGCTCAAGCAAACGAGAGTGCAAATAGAACACGTCACCTGGATAAGCTTCACGCCCTGGTGGACGACGAAGCAACAACGACACTTCACGATATGATACTGCTTGTTTTGACAAGTCATCGTAAACAATCAATGCTGGACGACCAGTATCGCGGAAATATTCACCAATAGCGCAACCTGCAAATGGTGCATAATATTGTAAAGCTGCTGGATCAGATGCTGTTGACGATACAATTGTCGTATACGGCATAGCGCCTTTTTCTTCCAATGTTTTAGCAATACTTGCTACTGTAGAACCTTTTTGACCAATTGCTACATAAATACAATAAACAGGTTGACCTTTTTCGTAGAATTCTTTTTGGTTAAGAATTGTATCAATAGCAATCGCCGTCTTACCTGTTTGACGGTCACCAATAATCAACTCACGTTGTCCACGACCTATTGGAATCATGGCATCAATAGGTTTGATACCTGTTTGCAATGGTTCGTTCACTGGTTGACGGAACAAGATTCCTGGAGCCTTACGTTCAAGAGGCATTTCTACTAATTCTCCTGAAATTTCTCCTTTACCATCGATAGGTTCACCCAACGTATTTACAACACGACCAAGAAGTCCTTCACCAACCATGATTGAAGCGATTTTCTGTGTTCTTTTCACAGTGTCGCCTTCGCTAATACCATCGGATTCACCAAGAAGTACAGCACCCACGTTGTCTTCCTCAAGGTTCAAAACAATACCTTTTGTTCCGTTGGCAAATTCAATCATTTCATTGGCTTGGACATTAGTCAAACCATGAATACGGGCAATACTATCACCTACTGAAAGTACTGTTCCAACTTCTTCAAGTTCTGCTTCGGTTTTGTAGCCCTCAAGCTGCTTTTTTAAGATTTCCGAAACTTCTGCTGGTTTTATATCTGCCATAGTTAAATAGTTTACACTTAATTATTTGCAATCAATTCTTTCTTAATTTGTTTCAATCGTGAACGCACACTTGCGTCGTATTGCTTGTCTTCTACACGAAGTATGATGCCACCCATTAATGATGGATCAACTTTTGTTTGCAATTCAACTTTTGTGTTTTGTTGTTTTGTAACAAGGTCCACAACTTCTTGTTCTTGTGCTTTTGATAAAGGCACTGCCGATGTTAATGTTACAGCAGTAATTCCTTGTGTCTTGCGATAAATATCAAGCACATTACGTAAAATGTCCTGCGTGAACATCTCGCGTCCATTCTCAATCACTAAATTCAAGAAATCAATGGTATCATTTGAAATTTTGTCTTTCAACAAAGCTGACACAAATGCTTTCTTCCCGCTTGGTTTTACAATTGGATTTTGAAAAACTTCAGCCAATTCAGCAATTTCGTTCAAACTCTTTGCGAGTAGTTTCACGTCGGCAATAACGCTCTCCAAAATGCCCTTTTCTGAGGCATATTCAAAGAATGCTTTTGCGTAACGGACCGAAATTTTACTTTGATTCATACGTTTTTATTTTGAATCGACTAATTGAAATTTAAATTTTTGATGGAATCAGAAATGATTTGTTCCGAAACTTTCTTGTCTTCCAATTCTTTTCCGATAACTTTTTCTGCAATCTCGAATGAAAGAGCAGCAACCTGATTCTTTAATTCCTGCATTGCTTGGTTTTTCTCGCTTTCAATAGAAGCTTTTGCAGCAGCCATAATTTTGTTAGCTTCTTCGGAAGCTTCAACTTTGGCTTGAGCAATCATTTGTTCTTTCATTTCGCGAGCTTCTTTCAACAATGTGTCGCGTTCTTTGCGAGCTTCAGCAACGATTCTTTCGTTATCGGCTTGTAGCGTTTTCATCTCTGCCTTAGTTTTTTCGGCAAGTTGCAACGCATCTTCAATAGATTTGTTACGTTCGTTTATCATACCAAGAACTGGTTTCCATGCGAATTTAATCAACAAGAATACGACAAGCAAGAATGTAACAGTTGTCCAGAAGACTAAACCTATACCAGGAGTTACTAAATCCATATTTTTAAGTTTTCAGTTGTAAGTAATCAGTTGTCAGTTTTCTACTTCAAATGATTACTCATTATTATTGTTTATAAATCTCTTCCTTTTTCAAAAAGGGGAAACTTTCGGAGCCAACCGCTCCAAAAGCCACCCTAATTTGTTGTTTTTACTTAGCAATCAATGCTACTACGACTGCGAACAATGCAACACCTTCTACAAGAGCTGCAGCGATCAACATTGCTGTTTGAATCTTGCTGTAAGCTTCTGGTTGACGTGCGATTGCTTCCATTGCAGAACCACCGATTTTACCAATACCGATACCAGCACCAATTACTGCTAGACCAGCTCCGATACCTGCTAGAGGTACTAATGAAACTACTTCGTTCATAATAATTATTATTTAAGTTAAACAATCATTCTTTTTTATGCTTCGTGTCCCTCTGGCATAGCCAAACCAATAAACAATGCCGACAACATTGTAAATATATAAGCCTGTAAAGCGGCAACGAATAATTCAAGTACGTCCATAAACATTACAAAGAACACCGAAACTGGTGCAATTGCCAATGTTCCAAAAATGAAAATCAATGAAGTCAAACTCAATACGATGATGTGTCCTGCAGTAATGTTTGCAAAAAGACGAATCATCAATGCGAATGGCTTCGTAAAAATACCAATAACTTCAACCACTGCCATAATTGGAATCAATGGCCAAGGCAAACCTGGCATTGCAAAAATATCTCTCCAATATTCTTTGTTCCCACTAAAGTTTGTGATTATCAATGTCAACACTGCTAAAACCATTGTTACCGCAATGTTACCAGTCAAGTTTGCTCCACCTGGGAAGAATGGTATCAAACCCATCATATTTGTAATCCAAATAAAGAAGAATACTGTCAATAAATAAGGAAGATATTTGTCTGTATGTTTACCAAGATTTGGAACAACCACGTCATCTTTTATAAAGAGAATTACTGGTTCCAACCATGCTTGAAATCCTTTTGGTGCCTGACAAGGACGACGTTTGTACGCACCAGCCAACCCAAGGAACATAACCAACATAATAATTGCGACCAAGAATAGTGTAAACACATTCTTTGTAATTGAGAAATCAAGTGGACCATCTTCAGTTGCTTCGCCATTTTCGTCGCAGTAAAAAATCTTTTGCCCTCCCATTTCTTGAGCAACCATTTTATATGTATGGTCACCTTTTGTTACTGTTTTGTGTCCGTGTTCAAATTCACTAGAACAAAAACAATCTATTGAGAAAGGATTTGTGTTTACTAATATTACAGGAAGTCCAAAAGAAACTGGATGTTCTGTTCCATCTTCTTTTGTAATGTCGAACATGTGCCAGTCATGATTATCGCCAATATGTCCGAAAATGGTTTCGTTAATATTGAATTCAGGTTTTTCCGCAGATGAGTTTTCTTCATTTGCGAATGATATACAAGAAAAAAGGACTGCAAAACAAACCGTTAAAACTTTCCTTTTTGACACATTTAAAAACATAGTTTAAAAATTTTATTCTGCATATAAATTTACGTTCTACAAAGCTAAAACATTTTTTGTAAATACCACGCATTTTCTATCAACTTTTTTGCAAGAAAATTTGTCAGAGCAAAAATCATCTCAAAACTTATACATATTCTTGTTAGCTAATTTCTATCTTTGCAACATAAATATAAATGATATGTTTACAGAAAACGAATGGAACATTGTTGAAGATTCCTTTGATTCGGAACGACACATGATTGCCGAAAGTATTTTTGCTATTGGCAACGGAAGAATGGGACAACGAGCAAACTTTGAAGAAGCGTATTCAGGGAAAAGTCTTCAAGGGAATTATATTGGAGGAGTATTTTATCCAGATAAAACTCGCGTTGGTTGGTGGAAAAATGGGTATCCCGACTATTTTGCAAAAGTAATAAATGCACCTTCATGGATTGGAATTTACTCTTATATAAACGGAGAACTTCTTGATTTATCGAAAGTTACATTCAATTCTTTTGAGCGAACACTCAACATGAAAGAAGGTTTTCTTTCTAAAAAGTGTTTGTTAACTATGCCCAACGGTATTCAACTACACATTGAAAGTAAACGTTTTATTAGTTTGACACAATTTGAAGTTGGTGCAATTCACTATGAAATCACACCAAAAAACGCTAATTGTAATGTAAAAATCCAATCGTTCATTCAATCAGAAGTCTATAATCAAGATTCAAATTATAACGAATGTTTTTGGGAATCAATTTCTGGAAAATGCACGAACAAAAATATTGTAGCCGTTGATAGAACAACAAAATCTCCTTTTGACGTTCCCCAATTTACTCTCGCGACAGCTATAAAAAATAGCTTTTCAAAAGACGTAACAAAAACATACAAAAAAGACAAACTACAACTAAATGAATTTGCTGAATGCGAGCTAAAGAAAGGTGAGACCCTTATTATTGAAAAACTTGCAGTACAAGTTTCATCTCTCAATCACAACGAGAAAGATATAGAATCTGCCGCACTACAAACTCTCCAAAAAGCAGAAAAAATAGGCTTCAATAAATTGTTAGCAGAACACACACAAGCTTGGGCAGCGAAATGGAAAATGAGCGACATTATTATTAAAGGTGATGTGAAAGCACAACAAGGCATTCGATTCAATATTTTCCATCTGCAACAAACATATACAGGCGAGGATAGTCGACTAAATATTGGACCCAAAGGATTTACGGGAGAAAAATATGGAGGCGTAACATATTGGGACACAGAAGCATTTTGTTTTCCATTTTATTTAGCAACATCACCAGAATCAGTTTCAAGAAATCTACTTTTGTATCGTTACAAACAACTTGATAAAGCAATTGCAAATGGTGAAAAACTTGGATTCACAAAAGGAGCTGCACTCTATCCGATGGTAACAGTTACTGGCGATGAATGTCATAATGAATGGGAAATAACATTTGAAGAAATTCATAGAAACGGAGCTATTGCACATGCGATTTATGACTACGTTACATACACAAACGACAAGGCTTACATTGTAGATTATGGGTTAGAAGTTCTTATCGGTATTTCGCGATTTTGGGCACAACGCGTTACGCTTTCTCCTATCAAGAAAAAATATATGATTTTGGGTGTAACTGGTCCTAACGAGTACGAAAACAATGTTTCAAACAACTGGTACACAAATTATTATGCTCGTTGGTGTTTGTCATATACTATGGAATGTATAAGTTGGGTAAAATCGGTTGCTATGGAGCAATACAAAGAATTAACAAAACGGATTTCGTTTGAAGAACTAGAACTTGCCCGTTGGTCCGATATTGTAAACAATATGTACTTACCATTTGATGACAAATATGGTATCATTTTGCAACAAGATGGTTATTTAGATAAAGAGCCTCTTGTTGTTGCCAATATTCCTACAGACCAACGTCCTATCAATCAGCATTGGTCGTGGGATAGAATTCTTCGTTCTCCATTTATAAAGCAAGCTGACGTTGTTCAAGGTTTGTATGTATTTGAAGACGATTTTGAATATGAAACACTGAAAAAGAATTTCGACTTTTATGAAGTTCGTTGTGTACACGAATCGTCTCTTTCACCTTGTATTCACTCGGTTGTAGCCTCAAAAATTGGAGAATACGACAAAGCGTATGAATTATATCTTCGTACTGCACGCCTTGATTTAGATGACTACAATAAAGAAGCAAAAGAAGGATTGCACATTACCAGTATGTCAGGTTCTTGGTTAGCAATTGTAAAAGGTTTTGCAGGTATGAGAGTTCATAAACACGAAATATCATTTAATCCATACATTCCCCAAAATTGGAAATCGTATTCTTTTTCAATCATATATCAAGGAGCGTTATTGACTATTGATATTTCAAAAAAATTGATTAAAATTGCCCTCAAATCGGGTAAAGCCATTAACCTGAAAGTATATGATGAGGAAATAAAATTTGTAGATGGCAAAGCGGAAGTAAAATTAAAAAATAACATGAAGTAATCAGTCTTCAGTTGTCAATTTTCAGTTTGATTATCGTAAAATTGTTTTCACAAAAGAAATCGTATGACAGCTGAAAACTAAACACTAACAACAAAAAAGATTATACTATGAAAGCATACGTTTTCCCAGGTCAAGGAGCACAATTTACAGGAATGGGCAAAAATTTGTACGACACAATTCCCCTTGCAAAAGATTTATTTGAAACGGCTAACGACATTTTAGGATTCCGAATCACAGACATTATGTTTGAAGGCTCTGCCGACGATTTGAAACAAACAAAAGTAACTCAACCTGCTGTTTTTCTTCACTCCGTGATTCTTGCGAAAGCTTTAGGCGATTCATTCCAACCAGAAGGCGTTGCAGGGCATTCACTCGGTGAATTTTCTGCGTTAGTTGCTTCGGGAGCATTATCATTTGAAGACGGATTAATTCTTGTTTCAAAACGCGCTATGGCAATGCAGAAAGCCTGCGAGCAAAATCCGTCAACAATGGCAGCAATACTTAAACTTGACGACAATATTATTGAAGAAGTTTGTGCGTCAATCAATGGAATTGTTGTTCCTGCAAACTATAATTGCACGGGGCAATTGGTTATTTCTGGAACAAATGAGGCAATTGACGAAGCCTGCGCAATTCTTTTGGAGAAAGGAGCAAAACGTGCATTAAAATTACAAGTTGGTGGTGCGTTCCATTCTCCACTTATGGAGCCTGCGCGCAAGGAATTGGAGGAAGCAATTGCAGCAACAAAATTCAACAAACCTCAATGTCCTATCTATCAAGACGTTGACGCAAAACCATATACTGATCCAGAACAAATAAAAACAAATCTTATTTCACAATTGACATCGCCTGTTCGTTGGTCGCAAATCGTTAAAAATATGGTTGCCGATGGATTCAATCAATTTGTTGAAGTTGGTCCTGGTACTGTTTTACAAGGATTGATAAAGAAAACTGTTACTGATGTTGAAGCAATAAGTGCTGAATTATAATGAGAGCCGTTATTCAACGAGTTTCACACGCTTCGTGTACAATCGAAGGTGAGCTCAAATCGGAAATTCAGAAAGGTTTTTTAGTGCTTCTTGGTATTGAAGATACCGACACTAACGAAGACATTGTATGGCTTTCTGGCAAAATAGCTCGAATGCGCATATTCGAAGACGAAAATCAGATGATGAACCTTTCGCTTGATGATGTGCAAGGCGATATTCTTTTGGTAAGTCAATTCACACTATTTGCAAGCACAAAAAAAGGCAATAGACCTTCATTTATTCGTGCAGCTCGTCCAGACAAGGCTATCCCAACGTATGAATCATTCATAAAGCAAATACAAGGCGAAATAGAAGGGAAAGTTGTTACTGGAGAATTTGGTGCTGATATGAAAATTGAATTACTCAATGATGGTCCAGTTACGATTGTGATTGACACAAAAAATAAAGAATGATTCTCGGAAATGTAATCTTTTGGTATTAACATACAAATAATATGGAAACAATATACAAGTTGGCAGCACAATCAATTGTAATCAGGTGTCAGTAGTTAGTTTTTCAGTTTGATTTCCATTATGGTAAGATGATTATACAAAGAGATTCGTCTTACAACTAAATTACTTCCAAAATGGATATTATTGGCTAAAATAATATATCTATCAAGTCGTATGTTTCTGGTATTTTTGTAACTTTGGAAACAGTTACCATTAAAAGAAATGGAAGATTTTCTATCAAAAGAATCATATACGCTTCAAGACATTCAAGATTTGATTGACAACGAAATGGAGGAATCCATTCATTTGGAATTCAAATCGGCTGGAGCTCTTGGGAAATGGGACAGCAAAAAGGCAGAAATGACGAAAGATGTAGCTGCATTTGCCAATTCCGACGGCGGCGTTATTGTGTATGGACTTGTTGAAGAAAATCACAAAGCAAGTGCATTATCGTTTATTGACGGAACAATTTTTACAAAAGAATGGATAGAGCAGGTTCTCAATTCTGGAATTCAGCAAAAAATCAACGACATACGCATTTATCCCATTCGGAACAATGGTTTGATTGAGCAATCAATTTACGTTGTGAAAATTCCCAAAAGTTTCAACACGCCTCACATGAGCAAAGACAGAAAATTCTATCGTCGCTATAATTTTGAAGCTGTTCCGATGGAAGAATACGAAATCCGAGAATTATACAATAGAAAAGGTAATTGTAAACTGCAGATTCAAGGATACTATATCGGCCGAAATTCCAACAACGAAATAACCGAAGATAGCAAAGATTGTCAATCATATCATTTTATTGCACAAATAGCCAATGCAGGTGCAATGCCAGCATCTTCGTACAAACTGAATGTGTATATAAATTGTCCGAATTTGGATTACATAAAACTTTCGTGGGACGAAACGGAAAACATATCCTACACAATCATTGACTCAACAAAAGTGAAGATTTCCGCAGTTGGAACCATTCCAATTTACAAAGATGAATGTCTTGACATAGCCCGATTCACACTCAATATTCCAAACAAAATCTTTGAGAAAATCGTGTCCGACATTTCAATAGAAATGGTTCTACTCTACTCCGATGGGAAAGATGAATTTCAAATTCCAAATGAGGAAGTAAAAAAGAGGTTAATCTACTAACTTCTCCAACTGTTTTGCTACTTTCTCAAACAGTTAAATCACTAGAGAATTGATTCTTCTTGATTAAAAGATTAAATGTTTTTCCAACGAAGCCAAATCAGGACATACAATTATTGGTGTTTTACCAACATTTCGATTGCGAGGCTGAAAACGACCTAATGTGACCGCATCCATCATTTTTGCAACGAATTCAGACTGATTTATCACCTCAACATGTATTGTGCCGTGAAGAATATTATACAATTCATCGGCAGCAGAACGTGATATAAGTTCAATACCTTGCATATCCAAAAGATACTCATTCCCATTTTGCAACGTAGCCGAAAACTGTTCCATAACCGCCCGTGTGCGAATTTCCGAACCATAAAGTTCAAACATCTTCATAATATGCTTCATCACGATATGTATTTATAAAAGTTAAACAAATTTGGCATTTCAATAGGTATTCTTGCTATTACCAATGTGCCATTCCATTCTATAGTTTCGGGTAATTCAAAAACATTTATTGCCGTTCTATCGTACAACAACAACGCATTACCCGACATAATGCTAAATATACCTCCCAAACCCTCAACTATCAATTTCGCATTGGACGAAATTCCATAACCTCTATTTTCCGCATTCGGTAAATTTTTTGTCGAATATCCATCTTTTGCTAACGATAGAGCCTGCGCATCACTATTACCAATCAAATCTAAATACAATTGTTTTTCTATGAAACTCCCATAAATTGTTATGCCTTTATCGGCAAGACACAAATCTATTGTTTTCAAGTCATCATTGTATTTCGCAAACGCATACCCTCTTTCTGACTTTGAATGTTGTTGCATATTACAGACCATTTCATCTAAGAAATATGCCACAATTTGTTTCATCGGTCGCAATGCTTCCGAATTGCAAATAGAGTTTTCTATTTGCTCTATCCAATTGTTTGTATCATTGTTTTTCAATCCAAAATCATAAATTTCTATCATTTTGCTTAACGACACTCTTGAGTTACCTGTCGTATACATAGTTAGTATTGCATTACATAAGTCATTCGTACAATTAGAATTGCATATCTTTGTATCTCCAAGAACAGAAAATACGGCACTCAAGATCTTATTGATGGATTCAAAATTTCCTATGTTTATTTGAGTTTGTTGCATATTGGAATATCAATCATTACAAAAATAAAAAAAACTCCGAATTTCCAATATATTGAAATCCGAACACCAATTCATGTAAAATCGCAACATTGTAGATGTAACGAAATACAAAGACGACTTAATCTACTAACTTCTCCAACTGTTTTGCTACTTTCTCAAACGGAAATTCTGAAAAAATCGCATCAAATTTTTCTTTGATTTTATCGTTGCATAAATTTCCGATACTTCCTTCGTGAGTATGATTAGCTTTGCGTTCAGCCTTAAATTCTCCGTGCTTAATATCTAAACCAACTTTTTTGTACGCATCGCGGAACGGCATTCCCTCGTATGTCAAACGGTTTACTTCGTCAACACTAAAAATATAATCGTACATTGGATCGTCAAGAATATGTTCCGAGATTTTTATATTGTTAAGCATCAACATCATCATGTCAATGCAACTTTGTACTTCGGTAAATCCTGGTATCACACACTCCTTAATTATCTGTAAATCACGATTATAGCCAAACGGAAGATTTGTTGTAATGAATGTAATTTCCGTTGGTAACGCCTGCAATTTATTGCTTTTAGCACGAATAATCTCAAACACATCAGGATTCTTTTTGTGTGGCATTATGCTCGAACCAGTTGTCAATTCTTCTGGGAACGAAACAAAATGGAAATTTTGATTCATAAACAAACACATTTCCATTGCCATTTTGCTCAATGTAGACGCAATGCTTGCCAACGCATACGAAGTAATTTTTTCAACTTTTCCACGTCCCATTTGAGCATACATCACATTGTAATTTAATGTTTCAAAACCCAAAAGTTGTGTTGTCATAGTTCTATTCAATGGGAATGACGAACCATATCCCGCTGCTGAACCAAGAGGATTTTGGTTTGCAATTTTATATGCTGCCAACAAAAGTTGTAAATCGTCGACCAAACTTTCGGCATAGCAGCCAAACCACAAGCCGAACGACGATGGCATTGCAATTTGCAAATGAGTGTATCCAGGCATCAAAACCTTTTTATATTGTTCGCTCAACTTTTGCAAAAGTGTAAACAAATCCTTTACACTTTCGGCAGTTCCCTGAATTGCATCGCGAAGATACAATTTCATATCAAGCAAAACTTGGTCGTTACGAGAACGACCGCTATGAATTTTCTTACCTACATCACCAAGTTTTTCCGTCAACAAAAATTCTACTTGCGAATGAACATCTTCAACGTGATTTTCAATCTTAAACGAGCCATTCAAAACTTCTTTATAAATGTTTTTCAATTCAACCTGAACAACATCAAGTTCCTCTTTGGTAAGCAAACCAATAGATTCAAGCATACGTGTATGTGCAAGATTACCAAGCACATCGGCTTTCGCCAAATACACATCGAATTCTTTATCTTTTCCCACTGTAAAAGTTGACACCTTTTCGTTTGGAGCCACATCTTTTTGCCAAAGGGTTGTTGAATGTTTTTCTGCCATTTCGTCAAAATTATATATCGCAAAGATAGACATTGACATTGATAAATTATCATTCTCCTCTATCATTTTCTAAAGAAAATCGCTTTTTATTTTGTACATTGCAACGCAAAATAATATTACTTTTGACACAGTCAAATAACGAGGAATCACGTATTTATGGCGAATAACAACAATAGTGAATTGGAATGTAGTCGAATCCTAAAAGACTTACAAAAAAAAGTATATGCACCTATTTATTTTTTGCAAGGTGAAGAAACTTATTTTATTGACTTGATTTCCAATTATATAGAAAACAATATTTTAACACCAGAAGAAAAAGATTTCAATCAAACTATAGTGTATGGGAAAGATACTACAATAGATGATATTATAGCACTTGCCCGTCGTTTCCCAATGATGGCGAACTATCAAGTGGTGATTGTTAAAGAGGCTCAAAATTTACCAATTGCAAAAACGAAAAAAGGTGACGAAAACGATGTCATAGCAGAATCTGAAAAACAAAGCACTAATTCTCTTGAAGTATATTTTGCAAATCCGCAACCTTCAACTATTTTAGTTTTTTGTTACAAATACAAAACAGTACCAAAAACATCAAAGTTATTAAAAACACTCATAAACAACAAAAAAGGTGAAGTTTTCACATCCGACAAAGTCCCTGACTTCCAAATAAGCCAATGGATTGAAAACTATTTGAGGAATCAAAACATTGCATACGACTTTTCCATTCCTGAAATGCTTGGAAACTTTCTTGGGAATGACCTACAAAAAATTATAAACGAACTTGATAAGCTCAAAAAAGCTGAACCAACAATGACAAAAATCACAGCTGGTTTAGTAGAAAAACACATCGGACTAAGCAAGCAATTCAATGATTTTGAACTAATTGAAGCATTTGGTCGGCGAGATGTAAAAAAGATATTTCTCATTGTTGATGCCTACGCAAAAAATCCAAAAGACAACCCAATTCAGCGAACAATACCGCTATTGTTTTCATTTTTTAAGACTTTATTTTTAATGTATTATGCTCCAGAAAACACAGCCGCTGTTTTAGGCATAAATCCATATATTTTTAAAATCCGCTATCTTCCAGCAAAACAAAATTACAAAGCAATGTCGCTTACTCGAATTATTTCCCTACTACGAGAATATGATTTGAAAAGCAAAGGCTTAAATGCTGGTTTTATAGACTCTACAGAACTTCTTCGCGAATTATCAATAAAAATTCTTTGCTGTTAATGAAACGCATTTTATATATTGTACCTCATCGTTTTAATCGCAGTCCTGGACAACGATTCCGCTGTGAGCAATATATCCCAATTTTGAAAGAATGTGGATACGAAATTACGTATTCAAATTTGTTGTCGAAATGGGATGACGCGTATTTTTACAAAGAAGGAAAGTATATTTTCAAAGCATTTATTTTTCTAAAAACATTTATCCATCGTTGTTTTGACGTATTGCGAGCCAAACGATATGATGCGATTTTCATTTATCGAGAAGCCTTTATGATTGGCACAACCATATTTGAACGAGGTCTAAAACGCTCTGGGAAACCAATCATCTACGATTTTGATGATTCTATTTGGATTCAAGACATTTCCGAAGGGAACAAAAACCTTTCGTGGATGAAACGAGCAGGGAAAACCGATGAAATAATTGCAATGGCAGATTTGGTAATTGTTGGGAATCAATATCTTGCTGAACACGCGCAACAATTCAACGCAAATGTTGCTATTATTCCAACTACAATAGACACGAACTACCACAAACCCGCGGAGAAAAACGAAAAATCTAGTATTTGCGTTGGCTGGACGGGAAGTGAAACGACTATGCGTCACTTCAAACTCATTATTCCTATTTTTGAACGACTTCAACAAAAATATGGAGACAAAATTTCATTCATTCAAATCAGTAATCAACCTATCTATTGCCCAAATTTGAATTTAGAAGCACTCATATGGAACGCTCGAGATGAAATTGAGCAATTACAAAAAATTGATATTGGAGTTATGCCACTTCCCGACGATGCATGGTCGAAAGGGAAATGCGGTTTCAAAGGCTTACAATATATGTCTCTCGCAATACCAACCATAATGTCGCCTGTAGGTGTAAATACTGAAATTATTCAAAACGGCAAAAATGGTTTCTTTGCAAGTACTGAAGATGAATGGTTTTCAATTATTTGCAATTTAATTGAAAATAAAGAACTTTGTAAAACAATTGGAGAAGCAGGAAGGAATACCGTAATAGAACGATATTCAATTGATTCTCAAAAAGATAAATATAAAGAATTATTTAATAATTTACTCTTCAAAAACAACTAAAATGAAAAAATTACTTATTTCAATTTTTATAACTTTTTCGTTCTCTTTTGCATTTTCGCAAGCTGTAAAACAAGAAGTTTATGCCGATAAAAACAAGATGTGTAACAACCATTTACGCTATCAAGATCCTAAAGAAAAATATACTGCTGCTCCAAAAGGTTATAAACCAGTGTATATTTCTCATTATGGGCGACATGGTTCACGCTATCACTGGACAGCAGACGACTATCAGTATTTCTATAATATTTTTAAAGATGCAGAAAAAGCTGGAGTGTTAACCGATTTGGGGAAATCGGCAGCACAACGAATATACCGCTTGTATAATGACGCTGCGTTACGCGCAGGCGACTTAACACAAACGGGTAGAGAACAACACGCAGGTATTGCCAAACGTATGGTCAACAACTTCCCAGAAGTCTTCAATGGTAATGCAAAAATTGATGTAAAAGCCTCTCAATCACAACGTTGCATTATGAGTATGGATGCATTTCTTCTCCAATTAAAAACAATGTGTCCTAAAGTTGAAATTTCAGCAGAAACAAGCAAACGCATAATGAAATATATTTGTTATGCGCCATGGGACACCGTACAAAAATATATGAATGATACCCTTTGGACCAAAAACTATGAAGCTTTTCATCAAAAGCACGTCAACCCAGATAGAATGATGAAAGCTATATTTTCTGATAGTTCGTACGTTGCTCAAAACATCAACGCGGTGAACTTTATGAGAAAATTACATGAGATTCATGGAACTATGCAAGGAATAGATGATTTAGACTTCGATTTTGCTGATTTGTTTACCGATGATGAATTATATGGTTGTTGGTTGGTACAAAACGCATGGTGGTACGGCTCGTATGGTAAATGTCCTTTAACGCACGGGGGAGGAGCAAAACTTGGAAAAAACTTATTGACACAAATTTTAGATGATGCCGATTACGCATTAGACAATAATATCCAAGCAACTCTTCGTTTTGGTCACGACACGGGGATTTTACCACTTGTAAGCCTTATGCAATTAGAAGGTTGCAATGCCAATATAACCGATTTAGAGCAATTAAGCGAAAATTGGTGCGACTTCAAAATCATTCCAATGGCAGCAAATTTTCAAATGATTTTTTATAAATCAAAAAAATCTAACACAATATTAGTAAAAGTATTACTCAACGAAAAAGAAGTTGATTTACCTATAACGCCTAAAAACAACGACCTTGCTCCTTACTACAACTGGAACGATGTTGAAGCTTACTATAGAAACATTGTTAACCAATAAATTAAGGAAACAATATACAAGTTGGCAACACAATCATTTGTAATTAGGTATCAGTAATCAGTTTTCAGTTTGATTTCCGTAATGGAAAGTTGATTACACAAAGAGATTCATTTGACAACTGATAACTAAGTTACCGCCAAGACGTATATCATTACCATTTTATTTCATCAATTTCCTAAATGATTTCTTAGCAAATTTCGGGAATGACCTTTTGGTTCCCCAAACATTCTTGCCCAAACATTTGGCAGCAATATTTTTCATTCCTCCACCAACGCAGTCCATTCGTGAAGATTTTTCGGTAAAGAATGTAAATCCATCAATCAGCGGTTTTTCCATTTTCGAAAAACAACCTTCTTCTACTGCCTTTCGACGATTTTCGAGAATTAAATCGTTTAACGGCATTTTTACTGGGCAAACGCTTGCACAATTTGCACAAAGCGAACAAGCTGTACACAAATGAGCAAGTTTATCGAATCCTTTTAAATGAGGTGAAATGACCGTTCCGATTGGACCAGTATAAACTGCATTGTACGTGTAACCTCCTATGTTTTTATAGATTGGACACGCATTCAAGCACGCACCACAACGGATACAAGAAAGTGCCACACGGAATTTATCTTGCCTATATATATTGGTACGACCATTGTCCAACAAAATCACATACATTTTTTCTGGTCCGTGCGATTCATTGCTTCTTTTTGGACCGCTAAACACAGAACTATAAGCCGTAATTGGCTGACCTGTACCATTTTGAGCCAAGTGCGGCCAAAACAATCCCAAATCTTTATACGAAGGTATAACCTTTTCAATTCCAGCTATTGCAATTTGTATTTTCGGAAACGAAGTTGACATCAACGCATTTCCTTCGTTTTCGGTAACAGCAATTGCACCTTTATCGGCAACGATAAAATTTGCGCCAGTAATGCCTGCATCAGCAGCAAGATATTTTTCTCTCAACTTTGCACGAGCGAGCATCGTCATTTCTTCGGCTGAACTTTCCAAAGGGAAGCCAAAATGTTTATTAAACAATTCTGCAACATCTGCTTTTGATTTGTGCATTGCAGGAGTAACAATATGATATGGTTTTTCGCCAGCAAGTTGCACAATATACTCTCCAAGGTCTGTTTCGACCGATTCCACGCCAATTTTTGCCAAATTTTCGTTCAAAGCAATCTCCTCCGTTGTCATTGATTTACTTTTAACAACAGACTTCACATTGTTTTCCTTGAAAATCTGAGTGATATATTCAATAGCATCATCGGCAGTACGAGCCCAAAGAACTTCGCCACCATGAGCAGTAAAATTTTTCTCGAATTGTTGTAGATATTCCGATAAATGTTCAAGAGTGTGTCGTTTGATTTGAGCAGCTTTTTCGCGCGTTGCCTCAAAACTTTCGTAACGAGCCTTACCCTTTACTACTGCAGTATGGTATTTACCCATATTGAAACGAATCGTTTTTCTATGACGTTCATCAAATGCAACACGAGCCGCATCTTCTTGGAATTTTTTTGCCTTTGGATTTGACATAAGCTATCTACATAAAATGACGAAGACAAAGATAATTTTTATTTGTCTCATTGCTATTATCAAAAGAAAAGATTCTTTAGAATAAATTTTCAGTTATAACACTAATTATGTATTTTTGATTCAAATAACATTTCTTCCATTAAAATTTTTCGTATGAAAAAATTAACCTTACTAGTCCTTATTTTAGCGAGCCTTGCAACTTTTGCTCAAAATGATTTTCCATATGGGAAGCTCCTAAAATACACTACAACAAATTTCAAAGAAGCAAAGTTTAATTATGATAGTTATTACAACCAATGGACATTAACAAAAAGGAACGGATGGAACGTAGCCGGGAATGTATTGTCGGCATTAGCCGATGAAGCTGCCGATATTCGTCCTGCCGAGAATGACTATACTATTGTAGCTCAATTGGGTGAAAACAACCAAATTGCGTGGATTCAAGTTGTTTTTTATCAAACAAGTACGTACCACGACATTTTAACATTTGCAGCCGACAGAGGATCTAATAATTTAGAAACAAACTCCGGACAAATGACAAAAACTCAATTCAACTATGGAGATTACGCATTTTCAATTATTCGCTATCAACACGAGGTAAAAACCACTTCGACCAACACGTACGCAGTTGCAAAAACAACAGATAATTCATATAACGAATACGAATATACTATTTTTACTGGTATAAATGCAGAATCAGATTATTTGAAAAAGCAAGCTGAAAGACAAGCAAAACGAGATGCAAAAGGGAAAAAACAAAACAATGTAGATAACTTTTACTAATCAGAATTCACATCACATAAAAAAACAAAAAGCCACTCAAATGAGTAGCTTTTTTGTTTGTATCAACAAGAGATTCTACTCTCTGTTTAATTTTACAAATCAATTTTGTTAATTCTATTCAAATGTCTTCCGCCTTCGAATTCAGTATTTAAAAACATTTTAACGATTCTCCAAGCTTCGTCGGCAGGAATGAAACGAGCAGGCAAAGCACAGATATTCGCATTGTTGTGTGCACGGGCAAGACGAGCAATTTCTTCGTTCCAACAAAGAGCAGAACGCACGCCTTTATGTTTGTTCACCGTCATATTAACGCCATTCCCTGAACCACAAAGTACAAAACCACGAGAAAACTCTGCGGAACTAACTGCCGTACCTACTTTATGTGCAAAATCAGGATAATCAACCGAGGCATCAGAATTAGTTCCAAAGTCAGTTACTTCGTAACCACTTTCTACAAGTTTGTTTTTTATAAACTCTTTCATCTGAAATCCTGCGTGATCACACGCCATAGCGATTTTTTTATCTTCCATTATCCTTAACTTTTTGTGCTACAAAGTTACATTTTTCTCAAACTCTTTCCAAAGATTTTCGTTTGGAACAGGTGCTATTATTTTTATTGGCTCTTTTGTTACTGGATGAATAAATTCAACCGAACGCGCATGAAGAGAGATTCCACCATCTTTATTACTTCGTGCTGCGCCATATTTTAAATCTCCTTTTATCGGGCAACCCATATTTGCCAACTGGCAACGAATTTGATGATGACGACCTGTGTGTAAATCAATCTCAAGTAAATGATAGTTATCCGATGATGCAATCAACTTATAGGATAAACTTGCTTGTTTCGCATCTTTTGCGTCTTTTTTGCAAACAAATGACTTATTTTTCTGCGCATCACGATGAATAAAATCATTGAGAGTTCCTGACTCTTGCGATGGACAATTTTTAACAATAGCCCAATATGTTTTTTTTATCTCTTTTGAACGAAATTGTTCATTCAAACGCGTAAGAGCCTTGCTTGTCCGAGCAAAAACCACAACTCCACTTACTGGTCTATCAATTCGATGAACAGCATTGAGGAAAACAGCTCCTGGTTTGTTGTACTTTACTTTTATATATTGTTTCGCTAAGTCTTCCAGCGCCAAATCCCCTGTAGTGTCAGCCTGAACTAAGATATTGTTTGGTTTATTAGCGACAATGATGTGATTATCTTCGTAAAGAACTTCAAAATCCATTAGTATTGTTCGTTTTCGTTAGGAAAATCGCCAGATTTTATATCGGAAATATAATTCTTTGTTGCATCAATAATTACACTGAATAAATCAGCATATCGGCGAAGGAATCGAGGAGAAAAATCCTTGTTAATGCCTAACATGTCGTGCATCACAAGCACTTGACCATCAACGTATCCTCCTGCGCCAATACCAATAATTGGAATTTTCACTTCTTTTGCTATACGACCAGCTAATTCGGCAGGAACTTTTTCTATCACGATAGCAAAACAACCAACTTCCTCTAATTTATGAGCATCTGAAATTAACTTTGCTGCCTCAGCTTCTTCTTTTGCACGAACTGCATACGTACCAAATTTGTTGATTGATTGAGGAATAAGTCCTAAATGTCCCATTACTGGAATTCCAGCAGAGATAATTCTTTTTATTGATTCTACTACCTCTTCTCCTCCTTCCAATTTCACAGCACCGCAACCTGTTTCCTTCATTATTCGTACAGCGGAATGTAACGCTTCTAACGAATCACCTTGATACGTACCAAAAGGCATATCAACCACTATCAAACTACGATTTACCGCTTTTTGTACCGACGATGCGTGATAAATCATTTGATCAAGTGTGATAGGCAAAGTTGTAATATTTCCAGCCATTACATTTGATGCTGAATCACCAACAAGAATAATATCAATTCCTGCTGCATCTAAAATTTTTGCCATTGAATAATCGTATGCTGTAAGCATAGCAATTTTCTCTCCACGTAATTTCATTTCTTGAACTACGTGCGTTGTTATTACCTTTTCTGAAATAGAATTTGCTGTTGACATTTCAATTTTTTTTACAAAAGTAGTCTTTTTATTCTTTCTTTGATAGATTTTTCTCTATTCAAAGACGGAGTACACTCCGTCTCTACTAATCACTATACACTATTCGTTAATCACTGTTTTTTAATTTCCTCTAATATTTTATTGCTTAAATCTTGACCTCGCAACCCTTTTGCAATAACTTTTCCTTCTTTATCAATTAATATTGTAAATGGAATTGAAGAAACATTGAACATATTACTATATACTTTTTGGTCATCACGAACATTTGTCCATGGCATTTGTTCTTGTGTTAATGCTTTTTTCCATGCAGAAGCGTCGTTGTCAACAGAAACGGAATAAATTTCAAAACCATATTGATTATATGCCTCGTACATTTTCTTAAAATTTGGGATTTCCATTCTGCACGGACGACACCAACTTGCCCAAAAATCTACCAAGACAATTTTCCCTCGGAGAGATTCAAGACTCTGCATCTTCCCATTCTCGTCAACTAAAACTATATTTGTGATAGTTGAACCTTCTCGGAGAGCCATCATTTTATTCAATTGATTATGAAACTCTTCAGCAAAAGCATTGTTAGGGTACGCACTTTGCAACGCAGAATCAAGTAACTGATATACATTAGAATACGTATCAATAGGAAGAAATTGTATCACCGACAAATTGCTCAACATATACGGATTTTTACGAATTGACGATGCAATATACTTTTGTTGTTCTTTCATCAACGAATCTATTCGGAATTCATATACTTTTTTTAGATTCTCAGCCTCTACATCGTAAGCATGAATCACGCGGAAATTCTTTAGCATCTCGTCTGTTTGTACAGAACCAACTATTACACCCTTTTCTATAGAATTAGCATCAGCAGAAAAAGAAACTAAATCGCCCGATGATAAAAACATTGGAAATTTTTTGTCTATAGTTTGATACAATTCGCAATAACTGGTAGAATTTTCTGTATATTTGAAACTAAATTCTCCCTTTTTCGATATTGCAGACTTCAAAATTATTGGACTATTTGGATTCGAAATAATTTGTAGTGTAATAGAGTCATTGTCAACTGCTTTATATTTTATAAGTTTGCCGACGATTTGAACTTCTTGCGCGAAAACGCCTTGTGCAATAAGCAGTATAGAAAAAAAAGTAAGTAATTGTTTCATATCTTTATAAATTATGGCGGAAAGATACAACAATATCATTGAATTTGATGAAATTTCGTCAACGAACAATTATGCAAATGATTTAGTTTTGCAAAAAATTGTACCCGATTTCACCATAATCAAGACAAATTTTCAAACAAAAGGGCGAGGACAAATTGGGAATAGTTGGATATCAAACAAAGGAGATAATTTATTGTTTTCCATAATCTTACATCCAACGCATTTACAAGCAAGCAATCAATTTATACTTTCACAATGCGTTGCATTAGCATTGAGAGATACCATTGCAAATTTCTGTAAAAATGTATGCGTCAAATGGCCAAATGACATTTACGTAAACGACAAGAAAATTGCGGGAATTCTAATTGAGAACAAATTACTTGGGAAACAAATAGAATCCTCTATTATAGGCATCGGATTAAACGTCAATCAAACAAATTTTGTAGGAGCACCCAATCCAACATCTTTGGCATTGGAATGTCCAAATCTTTGTCCATTTAACATTGACGATTTGCTTTTCAAATTTCTTGATATTTTTAAATCATATTACTTTGAATCCCAACAAAATGAGCAAGAAATCAAGTCAAAATATTTTCAAAATCTTTATCTGCTAAAAAAATTACACACATTTGAAGATAGTATTGGTCAATTTGATGGTTTCATCACAAACATTGCTCCCGATGGACGATTACTAATAGTTGACACAGAAAACAAAGAACGATGGTATTATTTTAAAGAAGTTCTATTTTAAGTTTTCAGTAATCAGTTTGATTTCCATAATAGTAAGTTGATTACACAAACAGATTCATCTAACTCCTGATAACTGATTTCTGCCAACTAAATTCCCTTTTATTTTGTTGGCAACATCATATTTATTATTTTAGCGACTCATTTATTGAATTATGGCTTGTGATTATAAAGCATTGACAGAGAAGCAAATACTCTTAGATAAACGATATTTGCGAATGGCAAAAATATGGGCAGAAAATTCCTATTGTCAACGACGACAAGTAGGAGCTTTGATAGTGAAAGACAAAATGATTATTTCTGATGGATTCAATGGTACACCATCGGGATTTGAAAACGTGTGCGAAGATGAAGATGGAAAAACAAAACCATACGTTCTTCACGCAGAAGCAAATGCCATTACCAAAGTTGCAAAATCAGCAAACAACAGCGATGGCGCAACTTTGTATGTAACAACATCACCTTGTATTGAATGTGCAAAACTTATCATTCAATCTGGAATAAAAAAGGTTGTATATGGCGAGCCATACCGCATTGATGATGGCATTAAATTACTCAAACGTGCCAATATTGAGATTGTTCAATTGAATATCAATGAATAACAACAGATTTTTCATTTTTCTTCCGTTTCTTCTTGCTCTTATGTTTGCAGGAGGAATGTGGTTACAAAAGTTTTTGTCTCCAGCGGCAAATGGATACGCAAAATTGTCGAAATACGACGAAATCACAAATTTAATTTCAGAACGCTACGTAGAAGCTATAAATATTGATAGTTTGACTGACGAAATGATGCCTTTTTTGTTTGAAAAACTTGATCCCCATTCGTCTTACATTTCCGCCGAGGACTATCGCGATTTAACAGACCCAATTCGTGGTTCGTTTGAAGGTATTGGAGTCCAATTTAATATACAAAACGATACAGTTGTTATTGTCCAAGTGCTTCGTGGCGGACCTTCTGAAAAGTTAAATATTCACGCTGGAGACAGGATTGTAACCGTGAATGATTCTACCATTGCAGGCAATGGAATTACGAACGAAAAAGTTGTTAAACTCTTAAAAGGTCCAAGCGGGACAAAAGTCTCTGTCGGCATCAAACGCTTTGGAATAGAAGAACTTATCCCATTTAAAATTACTCGCGGAGCAATTCCAATTGAAAGTGTTACATCTGCTTATATGTTTGATGAACAAACTGGATATATTGCATTTGATTGTTTCTCGCAAACAACGTACGATGAATTTGTATCTGCCGTTCGCAAACTACGTCAACAAGGCGCAGAAAACTTGATTGTGGACCTACGCGATAATGGAGGAGGGTTGTTATTTACTGTAGTTGACTTAACAAATGAATTCCTTGAAAAAGGAGACACAATAGTGTTTACAAAAGGGAGAAATACCAACGCCAACTACTTCTGTGCCGAAGGGGACGGAATGTTCAAGGAGTTGAATGTGTGCGTTTTAATAAACGAATATTCGGCTTCTGCAAGCGAAATTTTTGCAGGCGCAATGCAAGATAATGGTCGTGGCACTATCATTGGAAGACGTTCGTATGGCAAAGGCGTTGTAAACGAAGACTTTCCTTTGAATGATGGTTCCACAATCCGTTTATCCACGAAAAAATTCTATACACCTTCAGGTAGATGCATACAAAAACCTTACAACGGTTGTTTAAAAGATTACGACAAAGAGTTAGTTGATAGGTTTACACGCGGAGAACTGAGCGATGCTGATAGTATCAATTTTCCTGATTCTTTACAATTTGTAACTCGTACAGGAAAAATCGTTTATGGTGGTGGTGGAATTATGCCAGACGTATTCGTACCTCTTGACACAACTTCATATTCAAAAGATTTTCAACAAATTACCAATAGAGGTCTCCTTTTTGAATATGCATTCAACTTTTCTGACAAACAACGAACGTATTTAGAATCGCTTTCTAAAAAAGACGCACTTGACTTTTGTACAAAAAATATTACGTTCAACAAAGTGATTTCATACGCTGAAAATAAAAATATCACTTTTAAAAACACGTGGACTGATAAAGAAATACAACTAATTGAAAAACTAACTCGTTGTTATACAATGCGTAACATTTTTGGAAACGAATATTTTTACGAGTTGTACAATGTTGATGACGAAACCATTCTTCGCGCTATTGAAGAATTCAAAAAGTAATCAAATTTTATATCTTTGCAGTTACTGAATTAGATTAAACAATACACAATGTATAGAACAAAAACCTGCGGCGAACTACGTGCTGCAAATATTGGAGAAACCGTTACTTTGAGCGGTTGGGTACAAAAAACTCGAGAATTGGGTGGAATGACTTTCGTTGACTTGCGTGACCGTTATGGTATCACACAATTAGTTTTTGATGAAAATCAAAATGCGGAAGTTTGTCAAGAAGCAAAGAAACTCGGACGAGAATATGTTATTCAAATAGAAGGAACTGTTGTTGAACGTTCAAGCAAGAATCCAAAAATGGATACTGGCGATGTTGAAATTATCGTGAATAAACTTACGATTTTGAATTCATCGGAAATTCCTCCATTCACAATTCAAGATGATACAGATGGCGGCGACGATCTTCGTATGAAATATCGTTACTTGGATTTGCGTCGTGCTGCTGTCCGCAAGAACTTGGAACTTCGCCACAAAATGGCTTTCGAAGTTCGTAGTTATCTTGACAAACAAGGTTTTTTGGAAGTTGAAACTCCAGTATTGATTGGTTCAACTCCAGAAGGTGCCCGCGATTTCGTTGTACCTTCTCGTATGAATCCTGGTCAATTCTACGCTTTGCCTCAAAGTCCACAAACATTGAAACAATTGCTTATGGTTGCAGGTTTCGACCGCTATTTCCAAATTGTGAAATGTTTCCGCGACGAAGACCTTCGTGCCGACCGTCAACCAGAATTTACCCAAATTGACTGCGAGATGAGTTTTGTGGAACAAGAAGACATTATCACTTTGTTCGAAGGAATGGCAAAACACTTATTCAAGACAATCCGTAACATAGACATAAAAGAAGCTTTCCCACGTATGACTTGGCACGATGCAATGAAATACTACGGAAGTGACAAGCCAGATCTTCGTTTCGATATGAAGTTTGTTGAACTTATGGATATTTTGAAAGGATATGGTTTTGGCGTGTTCGACAATGCTGAATACATTGGTGGTATTTGTGCAAAAGGTGCTGCAACATACACTCGCAAGCAGTTAGACCAATTGACAGAATTCGTAAAACGCCCTCAAATTGGTGCAAAAGGTATGGTTTATGCTCGTGTGGAAGCTGACGGAACGGTAAAATCGAGTGTGGACAAATTCTACTCACAAGATGTTCTTCAAAAAATGAAGGAAGCATTTGGAGCTGAAGCAGGAGATTTGATTTTGATTTTGAGTGGCGACGACACAATGAAGACACGCAAACAATTGTGTGAACTTCGTCTTGAAGTTGCAAATCAACTTGGTCTTCGCGACAAAGATAAATTCGCTTGTTTGTGGGTTGTTGACTTCCCTATGTACGAATGGAGCGAAGAAGAAGGCCGTTTGATGGCAATGCACCATCCATTTACCAGTCCAAAGCCAGAAGATGTTCCTTTGTTGGATACTGATCCAGCATCGGTACGTGCAAACGCTTACGATATGGTAATCAATGGCGTTGAAGTTGGTGGTGGCTCAATTCGTATCCACGATAGCCAATTGCAGGCAAAAATCTTCAAGATTCTTGGATTTACTCCAGAAAAAGCACAAGAACAATTTGGTTTCTTGATGAACGCATTCAAATACGGAGCACCACCTCACGGAGGTTTGGCATACGGACTTGACCGTTGGGTAAGCTTGTTTGCTGGATTGGACAGCATTCGTGACTGTATTGCGTTCCCTAAAAACAATTCAGGACGCGATGTTATGCTTGATGCGCCAGGAACTCTTGACCAAAAACAATTGGATGAATTATTCTTGGATATTAAACCGATAGAATAGACTTTGGGATTGTCAAAATAACATTAGAGGGAAGGTTGCCAATGCGACTTTCCCTTTTTTGTTAATTGTGAGTTCTTAGTTAAGTGTTGTATATTTGTGAATGCATTATGGTGTGTTTTACCATTAAATTGCATATATTTGCAATCAAATAATATTAATTATGGCACAAACAGCATTTACAGTTCGAATGGACAGTCAGGTTAAAAAAGATTTTGACTCGTTATGTGATGCATTCGGGATGTCCACCACAACCGCAATAAATATTTTTGCAAAAATGGTTATTCGTAAAAGAAAAATTCCTTTTGAAATTGAGGCAAATGACGAAGCAGATGTCTTAAGACGAGGACGTGAAGCCTTTTTGGAACTTCGAAAAGAAGCACAAGAAAGTGGTGTTAATATAACACTTGATGAAATCAATGAAGAGATAAAACTTGCAAGAGAAGGCAAATGAAAAAAATATATGCAGTGATTGATACAAATGTAATTGTATCAGCGCTATATTCTACCAAAACTGATGCCGCAACAGTTTTGATATTAGACTTTCTAACTATAGGAAAAATTGTTCCGTTAGTTAATCAGGAAATCTTAGCAGAATATGCAGAGGTTCTATCAAGGAAAAAGTTCAATTTTTCTTCTGAGAAAGTTAATAAATGGCTGGATTTTTTTAGAGAATATGGTTTTCAAACGGCAAGAAGAGAGTCGCAGGAAACATTTGTTGATGAAAAAGATATTGCTTTTTATGAAATTGCACTATCTGTAGATGGCTCGTTTCTGATTACAGGAAATATAAAACATTTTCCAAAAACGCCAATTGTAGTTACTCCAGCAGAAATGATTCAAATACTGTTAAATCAGAACAAAGAATAATTATCTAATTCGGCAGAAACAAAACGTGACTATATTACGTTCCCTAAAAACAATTATTGGTGTCCGATAAAACTTTTTTTTGAGGGCAAAAAATAAGGGCTGATTTCCGTTTTGAACGTCAGCCCTTTGTGTTATTTTTGCTGTGCTAACAAAATTAAAAATAACATGGGCAAAAGTACACATTTTAGCGG
>JAZRVS010000044.1:0-19511 GCA_045599365.1 Bacteroidales bacterium | reverse complement strand
TTATGGAATACAATTTTACCGAAATTGAAAAGAAATGGCAGGAATATTGGGAAACCAATAAGACTTTCAAAACTGAGTTAGACAAATCGAAACCGAAATTTTATGCGCTTGATATGTTCCCGTATCCATCGGGAGCTGGTTTGCACGTTGGTCACCCTGAAGGCTATACCGCAACGGATATTATGAGCCGTTACAAACGTATGAAAGGTTTCAATGTGCTTCATCCAATGGGTTGGGACGCTTTCGGTCTTCCTGCTGAACAATATGCTATTCAAACAGGGACACACCCTGCTATTACTACAAAGAAAAATTGCGACAATTTCCGTCGTCAAATTAAGGCGTTGGGATTGAGTTACGACTGGGATCGCGAAATCAATACAACTGATCCAAAATACTACAAATGGACACAATGGATTTTTATCAAATTGTACAATACTTGGTTCGATAAAGAACAACAAAAAGGTCGTCCAATTTCGGAACTTCCAATTCCTGCCGAAGTTGAAGCAAAAGGTAAAGATGCAGTAACTGAATATGTTAATTCTCAACGACTTGCATATTATGATAATGCACAGGTTTGGTGGTGTCCAAATTGTAAAACTGTTTGTGCCAACGAAGAAGTTTTGAACGATGGTTCTCACGAAAAATGTGGTTGTCAGGTAAATCGTAAAAATCTAAAACAATGGATGTTGCGTATTCCTTTGTATGCAGAACGCCTAATTCAAGGTCTTGAAGGTTTGGATTGGCCAGCTGGTGTTAAAGATATGCAACGTAACTGGATTGGTCGTTCAACTGGTGCCGAAGTTGATTTCCAACTTGAAGGTGTAGATGCTAAATTGACTGTTTATACAACTCGTTGCGATACATTGTTCGGTGCAACATATATGGTTATTGCTCCCGAACATCCAATGATTGACCAAATTGTTACTGCCGACCAAAAATCTGCTGTTGACGATTATAGAAAACAGGCTTCAATGAAGTCGGATTTGGATAGAACAGAATTGGCAAAAGAAAAAACTGGTGTATTCTCTGGTCGATATGCGAAAAATCCTGTAAATGGAACATTGATTCCTATTTGGGTTGCCGACTACGTTCTTATGGGATATGGAACAGGTGCAATTATGGCTGTTCCTGCTCACGATACACGTGACTGGGAATTTGCAAAGAAATTCAATTTGCCAATCATCGAAGTTTTGAAATCGGAAGTTGATGTTCAGCAACAAGCATGGACAGAAGACGGTGTTCACGTAAATTCCGGATTCCTTGATGGTTTAAATAAGAAAGATGCCATTGCAAAAATGGTTGCTTGGTTGTCAGAAAATAAAATCGGTAAGGCAACGGTTAACTATAAAATTCGTGACTGGTTGTTCAGCCGTCAACGCTATTGGGGCGAACCATTCCCAATCATTCACTGGGAAGATGGAGAAGTTTCTACTGTTGACGAAGCAAATCTTCCTCATCAATTGCCAGAACTTTCAAAATACGAGCCAAGCGACACTGGCGAATCTCCATTGGCAAACGCAACCGATTGGTTGAATGTGGTTGACAAAAATGGTCGCAAAGGACGTTACGAAACAAACACAATGCCACAATGGGCTGGTTCTTGCTGGTATTATCTTCGTTATGCCGATCCTAAAAATGATTCGGCTCCGTTCTCTGTTGAAGCAGAAAATTATTGGTTACCAGTTGATTTGTATATCGGTGGTGCCGAACACGCTGTGCTTCACTTGTTGTATAGCCGTTTCTGGCACAAAGTTTTGTTTGATTTAGGAATTGTTCATACTGATGAACCATATCAGAAACTGTTCAACCAAGGTATGATTTTGGCGTTTGCCTACGAAACACAAGCAGGTGCAAAAGTAACATCGGATATGGTTGAAGAAAAAGATGGAAAATTCTTCCATAAGGAAACTGGTGAAGAACTTCGTCAGATTGTGGCAAAAATGTCGAAATCGTTAAAGAATGTTGTGAATCCCGATGATGTGATTGCTCATTATGGTGCCGACAGTCTTCGCTTGTACGAAATGTTTATGGGACCGCTTGATGCCGTAAAACCATGGGCCGAAAGTGGTGTGAAGGGTGTATTCAACTTCCTTGCCCGCGTGTTCCGTTTCTTTAGCGAAAAAGAAAATGTTGTTGCCGGTTTGAAAGACGATAATGCTGTTTTAAAAGAACTTCACAAAACTATCAAGAAAGTTGCCGATGATGTTGAAAATCTTCGCTTTAATACGGCAATTTCACAAATGATGGTATTTACAAATGCTTGTTACAAAGCAGGAAAAGTTTCTGTTGAAACTGCAAAAGATTTCTTTAAAGTTCTTTCTCCATTTGCTCCTCATTTGGCAGAAGAATTGTGGCAAATGTATGGAGGGACGAAGTCTATGGCATACGAGCCTTGGCCAGTTTGCGACGAATCGAAGTTAGTCGATGAAAATGTAATATATCCAGTTTCATTCAACGGAAAACGTCGTTTCGAAATGGAATTTCCTAAATCGGCAACCTCACAAGAAGTAGAAAAAGTTGTGATGGCTGACGAACGTACAATCAAATGGCTTGACGGGAAACCAACGAAAAAGGTGATTGTCGTGCCAGGAAAGATTATCAATATTGTATTGTAAATTTCTTAAATTTATCATTACCTTTGTCGTTGATGAAAAAGATAATCTCAATATTATTCACTTGTTTTTCAGTAATTTGTGTAAATGCGCAATTTGATTCTTTAGTACAGAAACAAGAAGGGTTAGGTGTGATTGAGATACAACAAGATGATCGAATTCCTGCGCTGGTAGAGAAACATATAGCCATCAACAAGGCGAATAATGGAAAGTTTAGTGGTTGGAGAATTCAAATATACTCGTCATCAGGAACTACCTCACGAGCAGAAGCACAAGGTGTTAGGAAAGCATTTTTGGCGAAATATCCAGATGTAAATGCATACTTGATATATCAACCGCCTTTTTTCAAAATTCGTGTTGGTGATTTTCGAACAAAAAGCGAAGCATATTCGTTTTATAAGCAGATTTTACTCGAATATCCAGTTTCGTATTTAATTACGGATCAAGTAAATTACCCAAAATTGAAAGAAAAGGTTGAGGTTTCTTCCACAAAAAAGTTGGAAGAAAAATTAGAAGGTATCCACTAAAATTTGTTGATTTTCAGAGAAATCCGAAAGTTCAATTTGTTTGTTTCTGTAAAGGAGAAGTTCTTTACAATGGTATGTTTTTGATTGGATTCCCGAAGAGAAAAAGAGTTTGATTTCAATTTCGCCTTGTTCAAAAACGGAGTATGATTGCGCTTCTAAAACAAAATTAGGTTCTATTACAGTTGCAATTTCGTTTTGGAAAAGGGGATTTTTGCCAACAAAAGAATAAATAGAATTGTTATCCTCAAAGCGAGAGAAATTATCAGCCATTTGGTTGAAATTAGGATTGTTTAGTGCTGTCGGAACAGACAATTCTATTTTGTAGAACTTTTCAACTGCGTTGCCAGAATTTCGAACTAAAAAACGAGGATAGAAATTTAATTTTTTGAATTTTCCTGCCGATAAAATAGGAATTCCATTTATGTTTGTGATGCTAAATAGTTCTATTTCAGGGCGTTTTCCTTTGCTATATAAATCTCTAATTTCGTATTCCTCAAGTAATATAGATTTAGATTCAACACGTTTGTAGAAGTGTTTGTCAGCGCTCATGTGAGGTGCTAAGTGGCTGTTGGGGATATTGATACCAATGACGAATTGTTGAGAATCTTCAGAAACAATAATTTTTTCGATAGAAATATTGGGTATTGGAGGAAAAATTTGGTTTTGGCAAATTGAATGTAGCCATGTAATCGTTGTATCGTCTGATAATGGATTAAGCGAACGTGCAATTTTTCGAGATGCATTGATTCCAACAAAAATTTGTCCACCATTAGAATTAGCCATGGCAGCGATTGTTGTTGAAAAAAATAATTCGGATTTTTCGTTTCCAATATTGATAGATTTTGCTGGCAACAAATCCAACGTAAGCCCCGCTTTTATTTTAAAACGAAACACATCTTCTAAACCTTGTTGGGTAATTGAAACCATTTGCAAAACTTTCTTGCAAATTTATTATTTTTGCGCAGTTAAATACAAAAAGATGGACGCTAATTTTTCTCTTAATAATGGACTTGTGCAAGTTGTTGTACAAGATAAAAGATCGAATAAAATACTCCAAGTGGGATTTACAGATAAAAAGACGTATGCACAAATGACAGAAACCAAGCAGGTGTATTTGTTGAAAAACGGAGTTGCTGAATTACTTACGGGAGGAGAATATAATAAGCCAGTATTGGTTGATACGATTGTAGGCAATGAAGATGGTTCTGCCATTGTTGTTCGTGCATTACCAGAAGGTTCAACTACGGGAGCTGATTCATTTTTAGGAGAAAAAAATATAGAAGATTTAGCTTTTTTGTCGTATTTGCAAGATTTTATAGAACGCAGAAAAAGAGAAATGCCTGAAGGCTCTTATACGACGAAATTATTTACCAAAGGAATAAATAAAATTGCCCAAAAAGTTGGCGAAGAAGCAGTTGAAAGTGTTATTGAAGCAACAAATGGGACGAAGGAACAATTGCTTTACGAGACAGCCGATTTAATATATCATCTTATTGTTTTATTGACAGAAAAAGGTCTTCGTATAGAGGATTTATCTCGTGAATTGAAAGCACGACACAAAGAATAAGCATTATTAATTGATGCTTTGAAAGTGTAGAATGCACACTTTTAATTGTAAATCAAACACTTAGATAAAAATTTTATGTATATTTTCATAGGATTTTCTGTGAAAATTTTCCAAAATTGTATAATTTCGCTCTCGAAATTAATCTTACAGTACTGGGTGTTGTATGCCCGTTTGAAAATAAATATACGACTATGAAAGAAACTACAGAATGTTTAATGTCCCAAAAATCACGTTCTATGAATGCAATACTTCGTTTATTATTGGTTATAAACATATTGTTGGCATCTAATATCGGTTTGTACGCCAGTGATGTTATCTCAAGTGTAACAGCATCGGGCAACACGTTTACTATTACTCGTTCCGATAGTAAAGGACCTTGCAGGGTGTATTACAGTACGCAGGATGGTTCCGCAGTGGGCGGCATACATTATCTTGATGCTTCGGGAACATTGGAATTTGTCGATGGTGAAATAAGCAAAACGGTAAATGTAATACTGTTAAGCCCAACAGATATGAATAAATTTTCAACGGTTGACAGTCGTGACTTTTGGTTTTATGCTTGGAACGATCAATCTTCAAAATCTGTGCAAGCATTTATATCGGTTTCTAGTTCAAACATAATAAAAAAATCTTCGGTCTACGATTCGGAAATAGCTAATACTAACATTACAGGTGGAGGTTCTCCATACATGTATTGTTATGACAAAAAGGATACTTTCACGTCAACATATCGACAATATGCAGTACCAGTAGCAGATTTTACGAGATCGTTTTCTGCAACTCGGAAAAATTACTTGGCTGCATTAAATCAAGACTATAAATATATTTTTAGAATGACTTTTGGGGCAAAAGTAAACGAAGAAAGTTCTGTCTTAACTTCTGGTCGCTATGGTTATTCTTCTATTGCGGTATATGAGGGTTCTGTTGGACCAAAAGATTATGCTATAGATGCACCAGGTGGTGAAATTATTCCGTGGCAAGACGGAGATATTCCAAAGATATTGTATAATGTGACTTTTCAAACAAATGTAACAAGTTCTGGTTCGTCTGGCACATACACTATACCAGTTGAAGGAACAGAAACAAATAATAGTTTTTCGGATGGTTCATCTAAAGATATATGGTCTTCCACTTCTGCTGTCGCTAGACATCTTAGGGTGTTAGGGTCATGCACAAGTGATGGAAAATATTTAATAATACCTAATAGTACCGAACATATTGGCTTTAGTTTAGGTGCAGCTGGCATAACAAGATATGCTGATTTAACATGGAGTAAATATTCATGGTGTTTTTTGAATTCAAAAATGTATTTGGCCATATATGACAATGTGGGTCCGAAAGTTGTAAATGCTCATGTAAATACACTTCAGCCATACCATGCAGGACAGGAGCTTCGTGTTTCTTTGGAATTTGATGAGGTTGTGACAAATGCCACAAGTTCTTCTTTATATGTTATGTACGGAGGTACTAATACTAATTATATTTTAAGCTATAAAAGTGGAGATGGCACAAATGTATTGACATATAGTCGTACACTTAGTGAACCTACCAGTAAAGTTTCTGGTCTAACTATTAATTCGTTGTCATCGTACGCAATATCAGATATTTGCGGGAATACAATAACATCTACCAGCATAAATAAAAGCATTGCGAATTTTTCTTTGCTAAAGACGTATGAAGTAACATTAAACACAAATAGTGGAACGATAAATGGTTGTAATGTAACCAAATATTACGCAGGAGAAGAAAAGATTCTTCCTACTGATGTAACGCGCTCTGGTTATACTTTCGGTGGTTGGTATCTCTATTCAGATTTTAGTGGTTCGCGGCAATATAGTATTAGTGCTACGGCAACTGGTGCTAAAACATATTATGCAAAGTGGATTCCAAATGCATATACTGTGTCACTGCATACAAATGGTGGAAATATCACTTCGGGAGAAGTAACTAATTATTCTACTGGTACGTCAGTAACATTACCAACTGCTACGGAGATTGTTCGTACTGGTTATGATTTTGCTGGATGGTATCAAAAAGCAGATTTCTCCGACACAAGAATGTATTCTATAGCAGCTACCGCCTATGGAAATAAAGAATATTATGCCAAATGGATGCCGAAAAGTTTTTATATCACTTTGGACAATCAAGATGCAACCACTACTGGTACTACATCTGTTTATGCTACTTACGATGCTGCTTTGAGTAGTATTACAGTACCAACTAAACAAGGTTATTCCTTTGGAGGATATTACACTGCAGCAAATGGACTTGGCACTCAATACTATACCACAACGGGTATCTCAACAAAATCACTATGCGACCTTACCGTAGCAACTACACTCTATGCCAAATGGACTCCCAACACATACGTGCTTACGCTTGATAATCAATCGGCTACAGTTCCTGGTAGTTCCAATGTTATTGTAACGTATGGGTTGCCATTACCAAGTATTTCAGCTCCAAGCAAAATGGGTTGTTCTTTTAATGGATATTATAGTGAAATCAATGGTGGCGGAACTAAATATTACACGGAATTTGGTGTAGATAATGGTAATGTTTGGACAACTGATGATGATGGAACGCTCTATGCCAAATGGACACCTAACACGTATAATATTACATTGGAAACTAATGGTGGGATTATAGAAAGTGGCAATGTAACACAATACACCTATACCATCGGTGAATCGTTACCAACCACGTTGAACAAAAAAGGCTATGAATTTGTTGGTTGGTACGCAAATTCAAATTTTGAAGGCGAATTAGTCAACGAGGTGACTGCAACAGATTATGGTGACAAAACTTTTTATGCCAAATGGACACCAAAAGAATATAATGTTGTATTAGATCCTGTGGGCGGAAAAATTAATATTGGTGATGTGAACCATTATACCTATGGAACGTATACGATGTTGCCTACAGATGTAACTAAAGCTGGTTGTACATTTAAAGGATGGTTCCCAATGAGTCAGGTTTCGTTGTACTTGAATTCTTTTGACCCAGCAAATCGTATATCAATCGTAAAAACTGTAAAAACTTTAACAGGATTAAGTTTATCAGATGCTTTATCATTAGTCAATTCCGCGCCAGTAATGTTAAAAGAGGGCGTTGAGTATTACAAAGCATTGACGTATCAAGAAGAATTAGAATCTTCGGGAGCCTCGGTAACTATTATTGGAGGACAGGTATCCGATGGACTGTCAGTTACAGATGTTGTCTTGGAATCGTATCCTACAGAATATAAAATGAATATTCTAAAAGTTGTACGCGAATATACTGGTCTTGGTTTAAAGGAAGCAAAAGATTTGGTGGATGAAGCTGCTATTTCTCCAACAATTATAATGGTTCAAACGGAACAAAATATTGCGAATAATTTAAAATCAGATCTGGAAGCATTGGGAGCTACCATTTCATTTGCAAATCAGTCGGGAAATCAATCAAAAACAACTATTTATCCTACCGATGAAGGAGATATTTATTTAACTGCACAATGGGAAAATAATACGTACGCTGTTCGCCTAGAAGTAAATGGTGGTACAACTACACAAAATCTCTCTGAATATGTGTATGGTATTGGTGCTACATTGCCAACTATTTCTGAAATTTCCCGTGAGGGTTACACTTTTGGAGGTTGGTATCAAAATTCAAATTTCGATGGTAACCCAATTACGGAAATTTCTTTACAAGAATATGGTGATAAGACATTTTATGCGAAATGGATAATTAATTCGTATGCAATCATTTTGGATCCAAATGGTGGTACTATTAACAGTGGGAATGTTACAAATTATACGTACAACACCATGACAATTTTGCCAACAGACATTACTCGTACGGGGTATAATTTCGCAGGATGGAAAAGTATTGCGAATAGTGATTTTGTTGGTACATATTTAAAAAATCCTGTCTTGGCAGCAAACAAATTGATGGAACTTTCAGATATCTCAATTCAAGACGCCATTATGTTGTTGGGTCCAATGGGAAGTAAGCTACCAGTTACATTGGCGGAAAATGCTACTGTGGATGAGCTTGCTTTGTATAGAAGTGTGATAGATGCTGGTGAAGGAACTTTTGAATTGCAAAACCACACTCTATCTACCGATGGTACAATATATAATGTTGTTTTGAACGATCTTGGTTCGTGTACAACACTTAGTATGGTTCAACTTATTCGTGAGAAAGATTCAGATATTGGAGTTGAAGAAGCCAAAGCAATGACAGAAAATTTGCCATCAATTATTAAGTCCGAAATGACGTCATTGGAGAATGCGACGCAGTGGTTAGAGGCAATGGAAGCTATAGGCGCTGATGTTTCAATACAAACAATTTATAAAAGCATAACAAGTATATCGAACACAGAAATTGGTGCTAAAGCATATTTAGCGATGTGGTCAAAAATAGATTACAACATCACCTACAATGCCAACGATGGTTCATTTACTTCTGATCCAGTGACGACATATAATTATGGTGATGAACTAACTCTTCCTGTTCCAACACGTGAGGGCTATACTTTTGGTGGCTGGTACAATAATTCAAACCTAGTGGGAATGGCATTTACAACTATTTCTTCTGATGATTATGGAAATAAAGAATTTTGGGCTAAATGGGAAGTTAATACGTATGATGTTACTTTAAATACCAACGGTGGTGAAATAAATAGTGGTAACATCACAACATACATATACGACGTTCTTGCAATTCTTCCTGTCGATGTAACAAAAGCAGGTTTCAATTTTGGCGGTTGGTTCAACAATGAGGCTTGTGAAGGTACGCCTGTTACACAAATTAGTAAGGGAACTATAGATGACCAAGAATTTTGGGCAAAATGGACAGCAAAGACCTACACTGTCGTGCTACAAACAAATAATGGCGTTATCAACAGCGGAAATATTACTTCCTATACGTATGGCGTTGGTGCAACTCTTCCTACAGATGTAACGAAGACAGGCTACGAGTTCGTTGGCTGGTTTGATAATTCAAGTTATGATGGCGGTGTAGTAACTGAAATTGCAAATAATGAGGTCGGAAATAAAAATTTCTGGGCAAAATGGACGGCTGCAACATACGATGTCGTGTTAAATGCCAACGGTGGAATTATCAACGATAATGATATAACAAAATATACGTATGGCGTTGGCGCAATTCTTCCTACTAATGTAACGAGAGTTGGATATACTTTTAAAGGTTGGAAAGATGCAGATGGAAATGCTGTGTTGGAAATCACAACGGCGGACAAAGGTGATAAATCGTATACTGCTCAATGGGATTTGACTCAATATCCTATTAGTTACAATGCCAATGGTGGAACAATTAACGAATCATACGAATCAATATATACGTTGGGATCAGAAATTACATTGCCTACAGATGTCAGCAGAGTTGGTAGTGAATTTATTGGTTGGTACGACAATGTTAATATGGAAGGTTCTGTTGTAACAAATATTACAGCAAATGAATATGGCGACAAGAATTTTTATGCTGCTTGGAGTTCCAATGAATATACTGTGACATTTGAAACAAATGGCGGAACAATTACTGCTGGTATAATAGAAAATTACACGTATGGCGTTACGGCTGTACTTCCAACAAAGGTTTCTAAATCGGGCTACACTTTTATGGGTTGGTACGATAATCCAGAATTGACGGGTGATGTTGTAAGCATAATTGCATCAACGGAACTTGGTCCAAAAACGTATTATGCAAAATGGTCAACTGATTCTTATGCAGTAACATTGAATACAAATAATGGTGTTATTGCTTCAGGGAATGTAAGTGGATATGTGTTTGGTGTAGGTGCTACGTTGCCAACTGCCGAACAAATATTAAAAACAGGTTATACGTTTGGAGGCTGGTTTAATAATTCAAGTTATTCGGGTTCTGCGCAGACAGAAATTTCTGCCACTGAAACTGGCGACAAGGAATTTTGGGCAAAGTGGACGGTAAATTCTTACTCCATTTCTTTGACTACAAATGGCGGAACTGTTAATACTGGAAATGTAACGAAATATACCTACGGAGTTGGTGCAACTCTTCCAACTGACGTTACAAAGTCTGGGTATACATTTGCTGGTTGGTACGACAATGCTGATTTTACAGGAACAACAGTATATCGTGTTGATGAATACGAAATTGACGATAAATCGTTCTTTGCAAAGTGGGTAGCAAATGAATATAGTATTGTTTATGAAACAAATGCTGGTGTCGTGGAAGATGCAAGTTACGCCGAGGTATATACATTTGGCGTGGGAGCAACACTTCCAAAAATAGTAACAAAGAGTGGTTACCTATTTGCTGGGTGGTACACAAATTCAGCATACGATGGTACTGCGGTAACAGAATTGAGTACGACAGACTATGGCAATAAGACATTCTATGCAAAATGGATAGCAAAATCGTATGCTATAGCTTTGAATGCAAATGGTGGTACGGTCAATAGTGGAAATGTGACAACATATACGTTTGGAAATGGCGCACTTCTCCCTTCCGATGTAACCAAAACAGGTTATACGTTTGCAGGTTGGTACGATAACGATGAATTTGCAAAAGAGGCTATTTTAACAATAGCAAATAATGAATCTGGCGATAAGTCATTCTGGGCAAAATGGACTGCAAATGAATATCACATAGTTTTGGTAACAAACGAAGGAACTATCAATGAAGGAAATGTTGAAAGTTATTTGTATGGTCAGGGCGTAATATTGCCAACAGATGTAACAAAAGAAGGCTACACGTTCGAGGGTTGGTATAGCAATTCAAGTTATATTGGTGGTGCAATAACGTCAATTGCCGACAATGATAGTGGCGACAAGCAATTCTGGGCAAAATGGACTATCAACAATTATAAGGTTGCTGCAGATTATGATAGGACAATGGGAATTGTAAGTGGTGAAGGCTTATACGAGTACAAATCAACAGCAACTCTGAAAGCAACGGCAAATGAAGGATATGAGTTTGTAAATTGGAGTAATGGAATAACCGACAATACAGTTCAATTTGTTGTAACAAAGGACTCTACAGTAGTTGCAAATTTCAAGGAAAAAGAAAAAGTAGTGGTTGCAGGAACTCTTGAAATACCAACATTGAAGACAGAGAGAGAAGCAGCACCGATAGATTTGAGTGGCTTGTTCACTGCAACTGAAGATGGAAGTATAAGTTATTCTGCAACAAGTTCAACGCCAAATGTTGTAAGTGCATCGGTAAGCGAGGGAAAATTGTATTTGACGGTATATGAATACGAAGGAGAGTCAGAAATCACGGTAACGGGAACTCTTGCAAATGGAGAGAAAAATTCAGTGAAGGCAACTGCAACTGTTGTACTTGCTTGTAATATCCAAGTTGCTGACACAATCAAAAATGTACGTTGTTATGGTGAAAGTAATGGTGAAATTGCATTGAAAATAACAAATGTTGCTGATCCATACACAATCCAATGGATAGGCGAAACATTTGTTGAAGATACTATTTCAAATTTGGTTGCAAACAATTACACTATCAATATTGTTGATGCGGAAGCTTGTACATTCCAAAAGACATATACGGTAACGCAACCAGAAGAAATGACAATCAAGGCTTCACTGAAAAATCCAACGTGTTCAAATGCCGATGGTGCAATCAATATCTCTGTAAGTGGTGCTGAGAATGTGTCCTACATGTGGAGTAACGAAGCAACGACACAAAATGTTACCAGTCTTGTAAAAGGTCCATATTCCTTGACTGTGAACAATGCGGAAACTGGTTGTGTAGTAAGCGATACTTTTGAATTAGTAGAGCCTGCTGCACCAGTAATAACGGTTGCCAATGTGATAGCAACTGCTTGTAACGCTGCTAATGGTGCAGTAACAATCAGTGCAAGCGAGGAAAATCTACTATACTCTTGGAGCAACAATAAGCAGACGAAGAATTTAACTGGTGTTCGTGCTGGAGACTACACGCTGAACGTAGTGAATCCAGAAACAAATTGTACGGCAACGCTTGATGTTACAGTACCAAGTATAGCTCTTAAACAACCTGAAATTGCTTTGGTAACGGTAAGTCAAGAAACAGGAAACAATTTGGTTGTATGGTTGAAGGAAAATACAGATTTGATTGACTACTATACGATATATCGTCAGGGTGAAGAAAAAGAAAACTACGAAGCTCTCGGCACTGTTCCATACGATGAGTTAAGTGTGTTTGAAGACCTTGAGGCAGATGCACGCGAAATGCCATTCAGTTATAAGATAACTGCCACAGATGTTTGTGGTGTGGAAACAGAGATGAGCGAACGTCATAAGACAATACATCTTATTAAGACAAAAGATGCATTTGAAGAGGGTAGATACAATCTTGATTGGACGGCATACGAAGGTTTAGACTTTTCAAGTTATGTATTGCTTCGAGAACGAAAAACAAATGGTAGAGTAGTGCTGGATACGATGAAGATTGTCCCTTCTGATGTTAACACATACACTGACCTTGATACGGTTAAGGGTACAACTGGCTACTATGTAGGTATAAGACTTAAGAGTGAAATAAATCCTAAAACACAATTCCTTAAAGCTGAATCGGGACCATTTGCCTTGGCTTTGTCTAATATTGCCGAAGCAGAACGTATTGGAATTTCGGAAACCGCTGTTGAAGGTGTTGAAGAATCTACTGTTGAGGTGTATGCTGTTGGACACACCATTTATGTGAAGAATGCTGAAGGTAAACCTGTTTCAATCTACGATAACAACGGACGGTTCATTTTATCAAAAATAGAAGACGAAAATCAATTCTTTGTACGTTTAGATGGAATTTATTTCATAAAGGTTGATAATGAATCGTTTAAAGTTATTGTACGATAGTAGAGTAAATAAAGAATAAGAAATGGAGAATGGTATGTTTGTCCCAAACCTATATGTTATGAAATCACTAAAAAGTAAATTAATATTTGTATTTACAATTGTTTTGTGTTCAATATCACAATTGTTTGCTAATCCCGATATGTTTACCATTACGGCAATGTCGTCGTCGTCGTTCACAATCTCACGTTCCGATGCTTCTGCGGCAAGTTCTGTGTATTACTATACTCAAAATGGTTCTGCCGTTGGAGGAAAACATTTCACTCATGTGTATGGAACTTTGAATTTTGCAAAGGGTGAAACCATCAAAAGTGTGTCAGTAGCATTGGCTACCCCAACAGGTGCCGATATGTATGGTTCAGACCGTGAGTATTATATGTATATCTACAATACTCAAATGGGTATAGTTTCGGAGAAGGCTACTATTACGAGTTCAAAAGGTTCGGTAACGTTTCCAACGGAAGAACTGTCATATGATATTAGAAAAGCGGAATTTATATTTTATGCAACGCCTTATGAACTTTTAAGTGAAAAATCAGTTGCCGATGCGTATGGTACTAATGATGCTATTACTTATTATGATAATATTGGTCAGGCATACAAGTATAAATTCAATGTTCATTATACTTCACATACATTTACTGATAAAGAAGGTTGGCGTTATATCGGTATCAATGTCGGAGGAAAGGCATCGCAGCCTTGGGCAACACATGGAGGTTGTAAAACTTTAACAGGAGCAACCGATAACTTATACAATTCTGTATGGGATTCATATATATATAAAGCTTTTACTAACACTATTTGGCCGATTCGTAATTATAGCACGTATGGATATGCTGGGGATAAATTTTTCTGGAATTCATCATCGTATTGGAATCTTGGAAATAATAACACAAATCTCCATGAACAAAGATTTAATACAGGTCGTACGGATTATTCATATACTTCGGATGGTTATTTTGCAATAACGAAAACGGCTGCCCAAGGAAAAGTAGGTATTACGTTTGACGGATCGGGAGGAAGTGGCTCTAAGGAAAAAGAGTATATCGGCTCGCTTTTCATTAATATAAAACTATTCGATGACATTGTACCTTCGGTTACCGACGTAATGGTGAATAGTTCCGCTATACAAACTTCTGGAAATAAAATGACAGTGGCTGTCCGTTTCAACGAGATAGTTACGTGTTCTAATCCAACGGCAGCAGTAAAAATTGGTTCTGCAAACTATACATTTACTTATAGTGGCGGTTCGGGAACAAATGTTTTGTGTTTTACGGGAACACCAATAACAACGGGAACAACGCTTACTGTTGCAAGTATAACGGGTACCATACAAGATATTGCAGGCAATAGTGCTAATGTGTCGTCTGTTAATAAAACAGCAAGCATTAAGTTGAATACAGCATATTCTGTAACACTCAATACAAATTCGGGCCTAATAGAAGGTGGAAAAATAACATCATACGTATATGGCATAGGAGCAACATTGCCAACCGATGTGACGAAAAAAGGTTATGAATTCGCAGGTTGGTACGATAATTCTGCATGCACAGGTACTAAAGTAACCTCAATTTCAACTACAGCATCGGGCAACAAAACATATTATGCAAAATGGACTCCTTGTACGTATACTGTTACTTTGAATAATCAAAATGCCACGACTCCAGGTAAAGCAAGCGTGACGGCAACATACGGCTCGACTTTGCCATCAATTAGCAGTAATTTGCCAACAAGAACAGGTTACACGTTTGGTGGTTATTATACCGAAGTGAATTTCCGTGATTGTTCATTATCCCAAACTACAAGTTCATTGAATGGAACACAATTCTACACTTCTTCGGGAGTTGGAAGTACATGGACATTCTCGGCAATTCAAACTATTCCAACAACATTGTACGCAATGTGGACTGCAAATTCCTACACTGTGTCGTTCGACAAAAATGGAGGTTCTGGAACTGCAATGACCAATAGAAAATATTGTTACGACCAATCTTATTCGTTGCCAAGTTGCACATATACACGCTCTGGTTATACGTTTAAAGGTTGGGCTACTTCGTCGTCGGCAACTTCTGCAACCTACGGCAATAGTGCTACAGTAAGCAATTTGGCAACAAGTGGAACTGTTACATTGTATGCAATTTGGGAGAAAAATAAATATACAATCACTTTGAACAACCAAAGTGCCACAACGACTGGAACAAAGAGCGTTGAGGTTTATTATGGAGACAAATTACCTGAAATAACGGTTCCTACAAAAGTAGGAAATTCATTTGCAGGATATTATTCTTCAACAAATGGTTCGGGAACACAATATTACAAGGCCGACGGAACAAGTACGTATTCGTGGTCAACTGCTTCAAGTGCAACATTGTATGCATACTGGGAAACAGGAGTTTATAGCATTACATACAACAATAATAATGGTACAATTACAACAGAAAATTATGCTACGCAATACAATTACGGAACATCGGTTGCTTTGCCTGCAATAGAGCGTGAAGGTTGTGATTTTGGTGGTTGGTTCGACAATGCGAACTGTTCTGGCTCTGCCATAACATCAATAACAACAACCGATTGGGGCGACAAAGTATTTTATGCAAAATGGATTCCGAAAAGCTATTCGGTTTTGTTGAATCCGACATCGGGAACAATTAAGAGTGGAAATATTACTACCTATACTTATGGAACAGGTGCAATTCTTCCAACGGCAACAAATATGGAACGTACGGGTTATGTTTTTGCCGGTTGGTACGAAAATGAAAGTTGTTCGGGAGAAGTTGTGAATGCTATTTCGGTTACTGATTTTGGCAGTAAGGAATTTTGGGCTGCTTGGGAAGAAGGAGGTTATGTTGTTACTTTCCAAACTAATGGTGGAACAATCAACGAAGGTAATTTTGTGAGTTACAAATTTGGAACAGGTGCTGTGTTGCCTACAAATGTCACTAAAGTAGGTTACACATTTGCTGGTTGGTACGAAAATTCAAGTTGTACAGGTACTCCAACAACCGAAATTTCGGAAACAGACGTTGACAACAAATCATTCTGGGCAAAATGGACGGAAAATACGTATTCGGTTACGTTGAATGCAAATGGTGGTGACATTAATAATAATTCTAAAGTAGAAAATTACACGTATTCAGTTGGAGCAAGTTTGCCAACAAATGTTACCAAAACTGGTTACGTTTTTGCTGGTTGGTTCAATAATGAGGAATGCGAGGGCAGTCCGATTTCGTTAATTACTACAGTTGATTATGGCGACAAAGAATATTGGGCGAAATGGGAAATTGTAACCTACGATATTACATTCAATATCAATGGAGGAACTATTTTGGACGAAACAATTCCTGAATCATATCAATTAGGACAAGAAATCACGCTTCCTGAAAATGTAGAAAGAGTTGGTTATACGTTTGGTGGTTGGTTCAATAACTCAAACTTTACAAACGAACGTATGTTCAAAATCGAAAATAACGAAGTGGGCGACAAAGTGTACTATGCTAAATGGTTCGTAAATACATATTCTATTTCGTTGGAAACGAATGGCGGAACAATCAATTCGGGAAATGTTGAAAGTTATACCTACGGTTACGGTGCTTCGTTGCCAGTTGATGTAACCAAAATTGGTTATTCGTTTGCAGGTTGGTTCGATGCCGATAGCAACGCTGTTTCTCGTGTTACCGAAAACGATATTGATGATTTGACTTTCTACGCACATTGGAATAGAAATATGTATTTGGTTACCTTGAATGTGAACGATGGTTATATTGCCGAAGGAAATGTTGAAAGTTACACGTATGGCGAAAAAGTTGATTTGCCAACTAATGTTTCACGAGTTGGATATACGTTCAAAGGTTGGTACGTAAATTCTAATTTTGATGGTTCGCCAGTTGCGTCAATTTCGGCAACAGATTACGGAAACAAATCGTTCTGGGCTAAATGGCAGGTAAATACGTATTCTGTTTCATTACAAACGAATGGCGGAACGATAAATTCAAAATCGGTTACGAGTTACGAATTCGGTTCGGGTGCAATATTGCCAACCGATGTGGTTCGTACAGGTTACACGTTCCTTGGCTGGTTCTCCGATGCTCAATTCGAAAGCAACAGTGTCATAAATATCTCGCCAAATGCCTATGGCGATACCACATTCTATGCAAAATGGATTGCAAATGTGTATAATATCACGTTTAACAATAATGGTGGAATTGTGCTGAACGAAACAGTACCTTCGTATTATACGTATGGTACCACTACTGTAGAATTGCCTGATTCTGTAAATCGCGAAGGATATGTATTTGGAGGCTGGTTCAATAATTCAAATTATTTGGGGGAACCACAAACGGTTATTACTTCAACAGATTTGGATAACAAAGAATTTTGGGCAAAATGGATTCCTGCATTGAATATAATTACATTCGAAACTGATGGAGGAATAATCAATTCGGGACTTGTCTCTGCATATTCAACAGGCGATGTGGTTGTTTTACCAATAGATGTTACAAAAACAGGTTACACGTTCCTTGGTTGGTATTCGGTTGCACGCGAAGATGCTAAAATTGAAGAAGAGGAAACTACATCGTCATACGAATCAATCAAACAGATTTTTGCTTCTGATTTCGGCGATAAAGTTTACTACGCTTGGTGGAATAAAAATCAATATGAAATAACGTATTTGGTAAATCAAGGTAAAATCAATGGTGAATATGTTAAAACGTATGAATATGGAACTACAGTTGAATTGCCGACCGATGTAACCCGCGATGGCTACACATTTGCAGGTTGGTATAGCAATTCAAATTACGACGGTTCTGCAATCACAAGTATTGATACCGTTGATTTTGGCAATAAATATTTCTATGCAAAATGGACAATCAATAGCTACAAAGTTTCGGTAGAATACGACAAAGCAATGGGAACAGTTGAAGGAACTGGTTTCTATAAACACGGTGAAGAAGCAACATTGGTCGCAAAAGCCGATGCAGGTTTCGAATTCGTGGAATGGACATTTGGAGGACAAACCGAAACCGATTCCATCGTAAAAATCAATGTAACTGCCGATTCTGTTTTGACTGCCACATTCAAGCAAAAAGAGATTGTTTATGCTCTTGGTTCGTTGGTATTTGATACATTGAAAACCGAAACTGAAATTTTGCCAATAAATTTGTCTGACTTGTTTGCATCAAGCGAAAACAGCGAAATCAATTATTTGGTTTCAAGTTCGGCACCGAATGTCGTGCTTGCTCAAATTAACGATGGCAAATTATATTTGTCAACATTGGGAATTCAAGGAAAATCAACAATCACCGTAACTGCAAAATTGAAAAACGGCGAAAAGGCTGTTTTAAAAGCTGATGCAGTTGTTGAATACAATTGCGATATTCAAGTTTCGGAAACAATCAAAAATGTTTCTTGTTTCGGAATGAAGGATGGCGAAATTAAATTGACTGTTGCTGAGGACAAAAACTATCAGTATCAATGGGTGAATGAAAATAATGATTCCATGGTTTTGCAAAACATTCCTGCAGGAAACTATTCTGTTGTAATTACCGATGAAAGAGGCTGTAAGGTTATGGAAACATATACCGTTGCCCAACCTGACGAAATCATTGTTTCAATCGACACGGTTGAAAATCCACGCTGCGACAAGGAAAGCCGAATTATTTTGAAGGCCGAGGGCGACTACACGTATTTGTGGAGCAATGGCTCGACCGAAAAAGATTTGATTGGCGGAGAACTTGGAGAACACACGGTTATTGTTACTGAACCGACAACTGGCTGTACAATCACATTGTCACAAACTCTTGAAATGTCAATCAAACAACCAGAAATTTCGTTGGTGACAACAAGTCGAGAATCTGGTAAGAATTTGGTAGTCTGGGTACGCGAAAATACCGACCAAATTGACTATTACACAATTTACCGATTAGCTGGCAACAGTGAATTTGAGGAAATTGGAACGGTACCATATTCCGAAATTAGT
>JAZRVS010000043.1:0-15906 GCA_045599365.1 Bacteroidales bacterium | reverse complement strand
GGAGACAGATTCCTCACTGCGTTGTACTCCGTTCGGAAAGACTGTTCCAGTAACGGCATGATTCTACGAGACGCAAGACCTTGCGTCTCTACATTCTTCTCTCTTAACTCTTAACTCTTCTCTCTTCTCTCTTAACTCTTAACTCTTAACTCTTCTCTCTTAACTCTTAACTCTTCTCTCTTCCACGAAGCCGTCACCCTGAGCGAAATCGAAGGGTCTGTTCACACTACCGTGATGATTATTCTTAGCAACTCTTTGGTGATGGTGACAGATTCCACACTGCGTTGTACTCCGTTTGGAAAGAGTGTTCCAATATTTTTGTGAAAACATTTTGCAGTAATTCACAATTTTTTAAATCGCCCTCAAACTCACTGATAATGCACAATTTCGGTTTTTTTAACTAAAAGTTATTAACAAAGTGGGAAAAAGTGTCATAAAATGTGAAAAAGTGGGAAAATCTTGCATATTTTTACCAACGAAATTTAAATGGAGAAAATGCTAACATTTGTAGGTGAACATTCGGGTAAAATTGATGCAAAGGGACGTGTTCCATTGCCATCTCAGTTGTTCCGTCAGCTTGGCGAAAATGCAGAAGGTGCGCGTTTTGTCTTGAAAAAAAGCATTTACAAACCATGCTTGGAGCTTCATCCTGCCGAAACGTGGCAATCGATGATGCAACAACTTTCTCGAAAGTTGAATCCAATTTTCAATAAAAAGCATAATGCGTTTTTAACAGAATTTAGTAAAGGGACAATGGATTTAACTCTCGATTCTATGAATCGTTTGTTGATTCCAAAAGGTTTGGCGGATTTTGCAGGTCTTTCAAAAGATGTTGTGTTCCTTGGTGTTGAGGGAATAATAGAGGTTTGGGATAAATCCAAGTTTGAGGCAAGTGGAATGTCTCAAGATGATTTTGAAAAACTCGCTGGAGAAATTTTTACCGACGATTTTAATTTGAATGAGTAGAGCTATATGAAATATCATGTTCCCGTCCTTTTAAATGAATCAATTGAAGGACTGAGTATAAATCCGAAAGGGATATATATTGATGCTACGTTCGGTGGCGGGGGGCATTCGGCAGCAATACTCAGTAAGTTAGATGGGGGGCATTTGTTTGGATTTGATCAAGATGCAGATGCGAAACAAAATGCATTTGAATCTGATAAATTCACTTTTGTATATCACAATTTTGCTTACGTGAAGAATTTCATGCAGTACTTTGAAGTGGGGCAAGTTGATGGTATTTTGGCAGACTTAGGTGTTTCATCTCATCATTTTGATGACGCAGAACGAGGATTCTCATTTCGCTTTGATGCACCTCTTGATATGCGAATGGATAGAACAGTGAAAAAGTCTGCGGCAAATGTGGTGAATGAATATGATGAGCAAGAGTTGACAAGAATTTTTAAAATGTACGGAGAAATTGCAACAGCTCGTCGCTTGGCACAAGAAATTGTTTCTCATCGTTCGCTGTGTCCAATACGAACGACGGAAGATTTGAAGAAAATTGGACAAAAGTTTTGTAATCCGCAGACAGAAAGTAAGTTCTTGTCTCAGATTTTTCAGGCTTTACGTATCGAAGTTAATAATGAGATGCAAACATTGAAGGATTTTTTGCAGGGAGGATTGCAGATTTTGAAGCCAGGCGGTCGTTTTGTGGTGATTACATATCATTCTTTGGAAGACCGATTGGTGAAAAATTTTTTTAAGACGGGTAATGTTGATGGGGATTTGGAACAAGATTTTTTTGGAAATGTAAAAACACCTTTTACGCCTATTTCAAAAAAAGTAATTGTTCCTACTGATGAAGAAATAAAAGAAAATAATAGAGCACGAAGTGCAAAATTGAGAATAGTAGAAAAGAATGGCTGAGAAAGAGGAAGGTTGGACATTGAATAAGGTGATTGGTTTTGCCTTTGGTGGTGGCGTTTTGGATAAAATTTTGAAATCCAAAAGGTTACCATTGATTATTCTCGCACTTGTGTTAATAGTGTTGTACATAATGAATGGTTATCATGCCTATTATGTTTCTACGCAAAATGTAAAATTAGATAAGGAAATTCGGGAATTGCGAGCTGAATACATTTCTACGCAAACTGAGTTAATATCAAAAAAGAAATACGGAAAAATACAAGATAAGATAAACGAAAGTGGCTTGGGACTCGAAGAATCAAAGACTCCGCCATATTCAATTTCAATGAAGTCAAGTGGAAAAAAGTGAAATTGGACATATGTATTGGGTAATGATAGTTTCAATGTTTTTAATCATTGTGGCTTCTGTTGTTGTGCTTGTTAATGTCAACAAGATACAACACGACCCTGATATTGAAGTTGCGGATGGAAACGATGTTCGTGATAAATCGGTGCAGATAACAAAACGTGGCGATATATTAGATAGAAATGGTCGTGTGTTGGCATGTTCTGTCCCTGAATATACAACGTATTTTGATCCTCGTGTAGAATATTTACAGAAGAATCCTCACCTTGTTAGTGAAAACATTGATGCAATAGCCGAAGGTCTTGCGAATATTTTTAATGAACCAAATCACGATAAATCCTATTATCTCAAAAAATTAAAGGATGCAGTTGCAAATAAAAAAATGTGCAAGCTACACGGAAAGAATGTTGATTATAATACTGCAAAAAAAATGAGCGCTTTGCCATTGTTTTGTAATGGTCCTTACAAAGGTGGTTTTTCTGTGCAAACGATGAATAATCGTGTATATCCGTATGGTGGAATTGCTCGTCGAGCTTTGGGTAGCGTTCATGAAGAAGAAAAGGATAAGTCGGAACGAGGCACCACAGGTATTGAAAAATTTTATGACGATGTGTTGAATGGAAACGAACATTCGTTGCAATATTTAGGTAATGAACCAGAATCGGGTACGGAACAATATAATATTGTGTCAACTCTTGATGCCGATATTCAGGCAGTTGTACACGATGAACTTACAAAAACATTACAGCAATACGAAGCTGAGTGGGGGTGTGCTGTAGTGATGGAAGTACAAACTGGCGAAATTATTGCAATGTCAAATTTGTCTCACAACGACAATCCAGAAGATTCTTGTTTCTACGAAAATTACAATTTTGCTGCAGCACGTTGTTGCGACCCAGGGTCAACGGTAAAATTACCATCGCTAATGGTGGCATTGGAAGATGGAGTAATCAAATTAGATGATACAATAAACACGGGCGGTGGAACTGTTCAATATGGAGCATTAACTGTTACAGATTGGAAGGAAGGCGGTTTGGGAAAACTTTCTGTTCGCGAAGTATTTGCGCAATCATCAAATGTGGGCGTTAGTAAAATAATCAATAAATATTATGCAGAAAAAGATAACGCTTGGGATTATATTCAGCGTATTAAACAAATGAAACTTGGAGAACAATGTGGCGTTGATTTGCAAAATGAACCAAAACCAACTATCAAAGATCCAAGTATGAAGGATTGGCGTACAATCACGTTGTTGCAAATGTCGTATGGTTACGAAATTGAGTTGACACCATTGCAAATGCTTACGTTTTATAATGCGGTTGCAAATAATGGAAAGTGGGTAAAACCTCATTTGGTTCGAGAAATTCTTTGGGGCGATAAATGTGTAAAACGTTTCACAACGCAAGAAAATGGTTCTATTTGTTCTCAATCAACTTTGAAAAAAGCTCACAAGTTATTGGAATCTGTTGTGGAGATAGGAACTGCAAAGAAATTTAATAGTAAATATTACAAAATCGCAGGGAAAACTGGAACGGCTCAAACATTTGAAAAAGGTGGATACAATAAGAAAAAATGGAGAGGTTCTTTTTGTGGATATTTCCCAGCAGAAAATCCTAAATATTCTTGTATTGTAGTTATTCAATCAAAAGAAGGTGGACTATATAATGCGGTTGGGGTATTCCGAAGAGTTGCAGATAGAATCTTCTTTATGGACAATGATTTACGTAATTCTATGCCAGAAGATACCGCTTCTGTTGCATACGTTCCACGCGTTTCAAATGGTTACACGAATGATTATAAATCAATTGTTGAATCAATCAATTTGAATGGAGATTTTTCTGCAACAGATTGGTCTGTTAACGAAGTGAATAAAAATACTCTTGTCTCAAAACCAATTACATATAAGGAAGGTATCATGCCAAATTTTGTTGGAATGGGAATGCGAGATGTTACTTATTTGGCTGATAGTCTTCATATTCGTGTACATTGTACTGGATTCGGTCGTTTGAATAGACAGTCAATCCATGCAGGTACACCATATAAACCAGACGATCTTATTGTTTTAGAATTTGGAAATGGAAGATAAAATTTTACATAGTATCCTTGAGCATGTTGATGCAATAGAAATTGTTGGTCATATAGACAAACCGATTAGAGCAATCAATACCGATTCTCGCAAAATTGGTGAAAATATGGTGTTTGTTGCCGTTCGTGGTGTTGCTGTTGATGGTCATGATTTTATAGCGACAGCAGAAAAACAAGGTGCAACTGCCATTGTATGCGAACAATTGCCTAAATCTACAAATCCTGCCATAACATATATTGTTGTAGAAAATTCGGTGATTGCGTGTGGTTATATGCTTCGAGCATTCTATGGCATTGATTTCGACAAAATGAAGGTTGTCGGAGTTACGGGGACGAATGGTAAAACAACGACTGCTACGTTGCTTTACCGCTTGTTCACGCAATTAGGAAACATGTGTGGATTGCTTTCTACTGTTGTGAATTATGTTGGCTCTGAAGAATTTGTGTCAACGCACACAACTCCCGATATGGTTCAGTTGTACGGACTTTTCGATAAAATGCAAAAGGCAGGCTGTCAATATGTGTTTATGGAGGTAAGTTCTCACGCAATTCACCAACATCGTACGGCTGGAGTTGATTTTGCGGGTGGAATTTTTACAAACATTACGCAAGATCATTTGGATTATCATAAAACATTTGCGGAATATCTTCGTGTAAAAAAATCGTTCTTCGATGATTTACCGTCAACAGCATTTGCGCTAACAAACGATGACGACCGCAACGGACAAATAATGTTGCAAAATACTAAGGCTCGCAAAAGTTCGTATTCGTTGAAGAGTATGAGCGAATTCAAATGCCGTGTTTTGGAGCAACAATTCGATGGAATGTTGTTGAAGATTGATGGCGTTGAACTTGTTGCTCGATTCATCGGTTATTTCAATGCGTATAATTTGTTGGCTGTTTATTCGGCAGCAATGTTGCTCGGACAAGATAAACAAAAGGTTTTGCAAGAGATTAGCACGTTGACTCCTGTTGCTGGAAGAATTGAATTCTTCAAAAACGATAAGAATGTAACGGCTGTTGTTGATTATGCTCATACTCCCGATGCGTTGGAAAATATCCTCACGACGTTGAAGGCGTTGTGTCCCAAGAAAAATAAAATAATCACTGTTGTTGGAGCTGGAGGAAATCGCGACAAAACAAAACGTCCGATAATGGGAAAAATTGTTGCTCGTTTGAGTAATCAAGTGATTCTTACTTCCGATAATCCACGAAATGAAAATGCAGCTGACATTGCACAACAAATGTCCGATGGAATTGAGTCAGAATATATGGCAAATGTTTTGACAATTCTCGATAGAAAACAAGCAATTCGCACGGCGCTTATGTTGGCTCAGTCGGGCGATGTGGTTTTGGTCGCAGGCAAAGGACACGAAACGTATCAGGAAATAAATGGTGTCAAAAATCATTTTGACGACCGCGAAGTAATTAAAGAAATTTTTAATCAAAAGTAATATGTTCTATCATTTATTCAATTATTTAGACAAATTCGATTTTCCAGGAGCTGGAGTATTTCAATACTTATCGTTCCGAGCAGGATTTGCATTCATTTTTGCACTAATAATTTCTATTGTCTTCGGTAGAAAATTGATTGAATTTTTGCAAAAAAAACAAATAGGAGAAATTATTCGTAACCTTGGTTTGGAAGGTCAAATGCAGAAAAAAGGAACTCCAACAATGGGTGGTATTTTGATTTTTATTTCAATTATCATTCCTACGTTGTTTTTCGCAAATCTTACGAATGTTTATATTCTTTTGATGATTTTTACCACAGTTTGGTTTTGCCTTCTTGGCTTTATGGATGATTACATCAAAGTGTTCAAGAAAAACAAAGAAGGAATGCCTGGACGTTATAAAATCGTTGGACAAGTAATTTGTGGATTGGCTGTTGGACTTACACTCTATTTGCATGACGATGTTGTGATTGTGCAAAAAACTGATGTTATGCAAAATACGCAACAACAATATAGTCAAGAACAGATAGAACATACGCGTGTAGAGTTGTATGGTGAAAAATCTACAAAAACGACGATTCCATTTGTGAAAAATAATGAATTCGATTACAAATCAATCGTGGGATTTCTTGGTGATTATGCACCAATGTTTGGCTGGATTTTGTTCGTTTTGATAGTAATTTTCATTACAACGGCGGTTTCCAATGGTGTTAATCTAACCGATGGACTTGATGGACTCGCCACAGGTACAACGGCAATTGTTGGCGCGGTTCTCGGTGTGTTGGCGTATTTGTCGGGTAATGTGATTTATTCTAATTATTTGAACATAATGTATATACCATATTCTGGAGAATTGGTTGTGTATGCAAGTGCTTTTCTTGGTGCAACAATCGGCTTCTTGTGGTATAATTCTTTCCCTGCTCAAGTATTTATGGGTGATACTGGAAGTTTGATGTTGGGAGGTATTATTGGTGTGTTTGCAATTCTTATTCGTAAGGAATTGTTGCTACCAATTTTGTGCGGAATTTTCTTTGCAGAAAGTGTGTCTGTGATTATTCAAGTTTCACATTTTAAACGAACAAAGAAAAAATATGGCGAAGGTCAGCGGTTCTTTTTGATGGCTCCACTTCATCATCATTATCAGAAAAAAGGAGTTCCTGAATCAAAAATAGTAGCTCGTTTTTGGATTATTGCACTTCTTTTGGGTGCTTTAACATTGGTTACATTAAAACTACGATAGAAAACAATGAAAAAAGATAACTTTATCGTTATTCTTGGTGCTGCCGAAAGTGGCGTTGGTGCTGCAATTTTGGCAAAAGAGAAGGGCTTTGAGGTCTTTGTTTCCGATAATGGGAAAATCAAAGAGCAGTATAAATCTATGCTTGAAGAAAATGCTATAGATTACGAAGAATGTCATCATAGCGAAGAAATAATTTTACAAGCGTCAGAAGTAATAAAAAGTCCAGGTATTCGTACCGATGCTCCGCTTATTGTAAAATTGATGGAGCAGGGAACACCTGTAATTTCCGATTTGGAATTTGCAGCTCGCTATACGAATGCAAAATTGATTTGTATAACTGGTAGCAACGGAAAAACAACGACAACTTTGTTGACGTATCACATATTAAAACAAGCAGGTTTGAATGTCGGTTTGGCTGGAAATGTTGGAAAAAGTTTTGCCTTGCAAGTTGCTCACAACAATTTTGATTACTATGTGTTGGAAATTAGCAATTTCCAATTGGATCACATGTACGACTTCAAAGCGGATATTGCCATTTTATTGAATATCACTCCCGATCATTTGGACAGATACGAATACAAATTCCAAAACTATATCAATTCTAAGTTCCGCATTTTACAAAATATGGAACACGATGATATTTTCATTTATTGCAGTGATGATCAGGTTTTGATAGACGAAATTGGTAAACGTGAGATTGCTGCTGATACATGGTCGTTCACTGTGACAGAAAACGAGAAAAATCAAGCATACTTGAAAAATGACGCTATCTATGTAAACTTACAAGACAAAGATAATTTTTCATTTTCTGTTGGTGAAATGCAATTACAAGGACGACACAACTATGGTAATTCAATGGCGGCAATGTTGGCAGCTAAAGCAATCAATATCAAAAATGAAAAAATACGAGAAGGGTTACAATCATTTGAAAATGTAGAACATCGTTTAGAGAAAATTCCATTTCTCGTTGGTGGCGTTCAATTTATAAATGATTCAAAGGCAACAAACGTAAATTCTGTTTGGTATGCTTTGGATAGTATGAAATCAAAAAATGTGATTTGGATTGCAGGAGGAACAGACAAGGGAAATGATTATTCTGAATTATACGATTTAGTTGATGCTAAGGTTAAAGCATTGGTTTGCCTTGGTATAGATAACGAAAAATTAAAAAAATCTTTTGCAGGAAGAATTGAAACAATTGTTGAAACACGCAGTATGAAAGAATGTGTTGAAACGTGTTACAAATTGGCATCAGCTGGCGATGTTGTTTTACTGTCTCCTGCGTGTGCAAGTTTTGACTTGTTCAAAAGTTACGTAGATAGAGGTTTACAATTTAAACAAGAAGTGAGAAATCTGTAATGGCAGAAAAAGAACATACATCGTTAAAAGAGCGTTTTACGAACTTAAAATCCGACATTCATTGTTTTAGTGATTTGTTCGTAGGCGATAGAATATTGTGGATAGTATTTTTCTTACTATCTGCTATATCTCTTGTGTCGGTGTATAGTTCTTCTATATTGGTTACAACTGGTGGTTTTCAAGGCTCGGTGTTCCTTTTGATTAAACAATTTGGAATGTTGTTGGTTGGGACAATAATAACTATAAGTATCGCATTGCTAATTGTTTATGGAACTCCAGGATTACTGAAAGGGAAAATGGTTTTTGTGTACATTTTTGCACTTATTCTGTTAGTAATGACATTCGTACCTGGTTTTAGAATTGAAATCAATGGTGCTGCACGTTGGATAAATTTCTTTGGACTTACTATTCAGCCAAGTGAATTTGCAAAACTCGCACTGATTTTATTTTTGTCGGAATTTCTCACAAAGGATTCGCCACGAAATTACTTACAAGAAGATTCTTCAGATGCCAAGATTTTTATGGGGAAAGTGATAGCGATTGTAGGTGCAGTAATGTTGTTAATAGTTTTTTCAAATTTCTCAACCGCATTGTTTATTGCATTTATTGCTTTCGTGATGCTTGTGTTGGCACGTATCAAGCTCAAAAAAATGCTTGTATTGTTATCTGTTGTTGGCGCATTGGGAGCTGTAATGTTTGTCTTGATATTGACGTGTCCTGAACCAGCAAGTAAGGTTTTACCTCGACTTCGTACGTGGCATACGCGTATTGTGAGTTACATCCCAAGTTTGGAAGATGGTGCCATTTCTGCTGACACAAAGGTTACTTCGGTAGATAATTATCAAGTAACACAAGCAAAAAAAGCTATCAAAAATGGCGGTCTATTGGGGCAAGGACCTGGTCGCAGTTTGCAACGTCATAAATTGTCTCAAGCATATTGCGATTTTATTTATGCAATTATTATCGAAGAATATGGCTGGATAGGTGCAATCCTTGTCATTTTGCTATATCTGACCTTGCTGGTTCGAGTCCCTATGATTCAAGGTAAATCAAAATATTTGTTTGATACGATGGTTGTGTATGGCCTTACTATTATGATGGTTTCGCAAGCATTCATACACATGTGTGTTGTGGTAAATGTGTTGCCTGCAACAGGACAAACATTACCAATTATTAGTGCTGGAGGAACATCATTATTCATCACGTGTATTGAGTTCGGATTGATTATAGGAATTTGTGAATATACGAAGCGTAAATTTGAACCTTCTACATACAAAGAGAAAAAAGAAACAATTACAATAAAAAATATAGTAGCAAATGAAAGTATTAATTAGTGGTGGTGGAACTGGTGGACATATTTTCCCAGCTGTAAGTATTGCAAATGCACTACGTGAGAAGTATCCTGATTGCGAAATTCTTTTCGTTGGGGCAGAATCTCGTATGGAAATGGAACGCGTTCCTGCTGCGGGATATAAAATTGTTGGCTTGCCTAGTCGTGGCTTTGAGCGCGCTCATTTGTTGAAAAACATTTCTGTGATGATTGACTTGGCAAAAAGTATGCGCATGGCAAAGAAAATTGTTATGGATTTTAAACCAGATGTTGCTGTTGGCGTTGGTGGCTATGCTTCTGGTGCAGCTATGAAAGTTGCTGCAAAACAAGGTGTTCCTGTTTTGCTGCAGGAACAAAATGGCTTCGCAGGCGTTACCAATAAACTCTTGAAGAACGATGCAAGCAAGATTTGCGTTGCTTACGAAGGAATGGAAAAATTCTTCCCTGCTGAAAAAATAATTCTAACAGGAAATCCTGTTCGTCAAAATCTTGCTGGTGGTAATAAAGAAGAGGCTTTGAAAGAATTTGGTTTCTCTGCCGACAAAAAAGTTCTTTTGATTATTGGCGGTAGCCTTGGCGCTCGCACGGTAAACAATAGCGTGATTGCTCATTTGCAAGAAATTGCCGATAGCGGAATTCAAGTTTTGTGGCAGACTGGTAAAGGTTATATTGAAGCAGCTAAAAAGGCTGCGGAACCATTCAAGTCAGAAAGATTGATTGTTACTGATTTTGTGAGTCGTATGGATTTGGCGTATGCAATGTCAGACTTGGTTATTTCCCGTGCTGGCGCAAGTTCTATTTCTGAATTGTGTTTGTTGGGTAAACCTTCTATTTTGGTTCCTTCTCCAAATGTCGCCGAAGATCATCAAACACACAATGCAATGGCGTTGGTCAACAAAAATGCTGCAGTGTTGGTAAAGGATGTTGACGCTGAGAAAGAAATGGTTTCAACTGCATTGCAATTGATTAACGATGAAGCAAAACTTGCTGATTTGTCTAAAAATATATTGACGTTGGCTCAACGTGATTCTGCAAATAGAATAGCTGACGAGGTAGTAAAATTGATAAAAAAATAATGAAGAAGAACTATTATTTTATCGGTATTGGTGGTATAGGTATGAGTGCCTTGGCTCGTTACTTCAACTTGCAAGGAGCTCGTGTTTTTGGTTACGATCGTACGGCTTCTGATTTGACTCGTGCCTTGGAATCGGAGGGAATGTCTGTGCATTATACTGATTCTGTTGATGCAATTCCCGATGAAGTGAAACGTGCCATCGATGAAACAATAGTGGTGATTACACCAGCAATTCCAAAGGATAATCAAGAATATAATTTTTTCAAGAATAATGGTTTTACTATTCTTAAGCGCGCTCAAGTTCTCGGGCTTATCTGCAAAGATAAAACGACGGTTGCCATCGCAGGTACGCACGGTAAAACATCTACGACGACGTTTACATCGTATTTGCTAAATAAATCATCTAAAGGTTGTAATGCGTTTTTAGGTGGTATTGCAAAGAATTTCAATTCAAATTTTGTATCTGATGCTAAGTCAGATTTGATTGCCGTTGAAGCTGATGAATTCGACCGTTCTTTTCATAATCTGTATCCGTCAACAGCTGTGATTACTGCTATGGATGCCGACCATCTTGATATTTACGGAACGCACGAAGCTGTGATAGAATCGTTCTATCAGTTTGCACGTCAAATTCAACAAAATGGAACGCTTATCCATAAACTTGGTTTGAATTTCGAACCAATAATAAATGATTTGCAAAATCACAATGTGAAAGTTTATACGTATGCGTTGCAAGATGCTTCGGCAGACTTTTATATGAAGTCGATTGAAATTAAAAACAATGCATTTGAATTGACGTTGCATACGCCATTTGGCGAAATTTCTCAAATTCATTTTGGTTTGCCAGGAAAGACAAATGTTGAAAATTTGGTTGCCGCATCGGCTGCTTCGCTCGTGAATGGTTTGACAGTGGACGAATTGAAAACGGAGGTTGCTTTGTTGCAAGGTGTTGTTCGTCGTTTTGACGTTCATGTTGCTAACGAAAATGTGATTTACATTGACGATTATGCGCACCATCCAGCAGAACTTGCAGCATGCATTACGTCAATTCGCGAAATGTATGCAGGCAAAAAATTGACGGGAATTTTCCAGCCACACTTATATACTCGTACGCGCGATTTCGCTGCTGAATTTGCAAAGAGTTTGTCGTTGCTCGACGAATTGATTTTACTTGATATTTATCCAGCTCGTGAATTACCAATTCCAGGAGTTACGTCAAAAATAATTTTCGACGAAGTTACGTGCAAGGAAAAAGAAATGTGTTCAAAGGAAAATCTTTTGAATGTCTTGAAAAATAAAAAATTAGAAGTTTTAATAACAGTTGGTGCTGGCGATATTGATCGTTTGGTGCAACCAATTGCGGAGGAGTTAAGAGATAAGAGTTAAGAGTTAAGAGTTAAGAGTTAAGAGATAAGAGTTAAGAGATAAGAGTTAAGAGATAAGAGTTAAGAGATAAGGGTTATCGTGTACGACAATACAAATATGGGAAAGACAAAGCGACATATTAAATTACATTCCAGTGTATTACCAATAGCGCTATTGGTAGTATTTGTCGTTTGTGCGTCATTTTCAGAAGTGAAATTGTCGCAGCAAAAATGTACCGATTTGAAGATTACATTTGCTGAAAATGCTTCACAATCCAACTTTTTAACTGACGATGATGTTTGCGAATATCTTGAAATCAATAGAAATATGATGATAGGTCAGTTGGTTAATGATATTGATGTGAATGAGTTAGAGGAAAAACTTGACAAGAATCCATTTGTTGAATCGTGCGAAGTATTTATTTCAGTTCTTGGAGAATTGAATATTTTTATAAAGCAAAGAACTCCGCTTGTGAGAATTATAAGTTCTAATGGAGAATCATTTTATATTGATGAATTGGGATACGAAATGCCAACATCTCACGAAAATTCTTCACGTGTGATTGTTGCGTCTGGCGATTTTAATGCCAATTGTAATTCGCAAACGCAAGTCGTAAAAGATACAACCAATCCAAAGGTTTTGTTGAAAGTGTTTGCAATGGCTCGACTGATTGTACAAGATAAATTGCTTGAGCCTCTTGTAGAGCAAATATATGTAACGAGTGGTGGAGAATACAAATTGACTACGAAAGTTGGACCAGAAATCGTTGAGTTGGGAAAATTTGATGAGTTAATTCCGAATAAATTAGAAAAATTAAAGGCTTTTTATTTAGCTGACAAAGTTCATGAACAGTGGTATTTATATAAGTCAATATCGCTCAAATTCAATAATCAAATTGTATGCACAAAAAAATAAATATAAAAAAGTATGGAACAAAGTTTAACAAATCAACCAAAGGTTGAAACAAAAAAAATGTTTGCAGCAGTCGATATCGGGACTACAAAGATTGTTGCGTTGGTAGGTCATCTTAATGAAGATGGAATGGTAGAAATTCTTGGACTTGGAGAATCTGCCTCTGCTGGTGTTGCAGCTGGTTCAGTTGTGTCAATTTCACAAACAGCGGAAGACATCAAGAAAGCTGTTCAAATGGCAGAAAGAGAAGCTGGTTTCTTCCCCAAAAAAGTTGTTGTTGGTGTTGCTGGTCGTCATATCCGTTCAATGTCAATTAGCGTAAATCATCATCGTGTTGATGCTTCTGCACCAATTACTGAAGAAGAATTGCAAAACAACTTAATTTCCGTTGCTCCAAATCAAGTGTTACGCGATGGTGGAGAAGAAATTATCCATGTTGTTTTACAAAACTATCTTCTTGATGGCGAAGTAATTAAGAATCCTGTTGGTTATGCAAATGGATCTAATCTTGTTGCAAATTTTCATGTAATTTTAGGTGAAACAGAAAAGTTGCAATGGTTGATGAAGAGCGTGGAAATGGCAGGTTTAGAAACGTCTGTTGATTTGCTTTGCTTGGAACCAATAGCATCGTCTAATGCCGTATTGACTGATGTAGAAAGAAAAACAGGTGTTGCAATGGTTGATATGGGAGGTGGAACAACCGATATAGCCATTTACTACGACAATTGCTTATGTACGACGGAAGTTGTTCCTTTTGGTGGAAAATGTATCACAAAAGATATTATGGCTGGTTGTGGTGTTCTTGAAGAACAAGCAGAAGCTCTTAAAGTTGAATATGGTTCAGCAATTTGCGAAATACCAACTAAAGAACGTTTGAATATTATCATTGGAGATGGATATGCTCAAAAAGAAGTTTCTTCTGTGTTTTTAGCTGGTATTATCAATGCTCGTATTATGGAAATTATCAATGGTGTTCAATATACGTTGTATGTTTCTGGTTATAGCGACAAAATCTCGTCAATAGTAGTAACTGGTGGTGCTGCAAATTTGAAATATCTTACAAATTTACTTGCCCTTGTATTGCATAAACCATCAAGTATAAAAACGCCTGTCTCAATGCTTAGTTATGGCGACAATGTCATATTTAATAATCCGAAGTATTCTACTGTTGCTGGTTTGATGTATAAATCTGCAGAGGTGTGGAAAGAGGAACAAAAAGCAGAATCAGGACCAAAGCCAGAACCAGAACCAAAGACAAATGAAACTGGTGAGGTACCAGAGACTCCTAAAAAAGAGGGTATAACAAGTCATATAAAATCTTTCTTTGGAAAATTAGGAGAGAAGATAACAGCGGTATCACCTGAATATAATTAATGTGAAAACTAAAACTCAATAACTATGGATATAATGGATATGCTCCCAGAAAAAAATTTTGGGGAATCAACAAAAGCTGCTAAAATCACCATTATTGGTGTTGGCGGTGGCGGTGGAAATGCTGCAAACAGAATGTATGCAGAAGGCATTCAAGATGTTGACTTTATTGTTTGCAATTCCGATCAACAAGATTTGGAAAAAAGTCCTATACCAACAAAGGTTCAATTGGGAACTGGTCATGGTTGTGGTAGTAATGCAGAAAAAGGTCAAGACTATGCAAAAGAAGCTACCGAACAAATTTCAACTTTGCTTGAGGGTACAGAAATGGTCTTTATAACCGCTGGTATGGGTGGTGGTACTGGTACTGGTGCTGCTCCTGTTATTGCGGAGATTGCAAAAAATAAAGGTATTCTTACTGTTGCAATCGTTACAATGCCATATAAGTGGGAAGGTTCTGCGCGTTACAAAAATGCTATGAACGGTATTGAACAATTGAGTGAACATGTTGATTCAATATTGATTATCAATAATGATGCACTTCGTCAGCAATTTGGTAAACTTACTATGTCGCAAGGATGGAAAGCTGCTGATGGTATTCTTGGTGTAGCAGCACGTTCTATTGCCGAAATAATGCAAAAAACTGGTTTCGTAAATGTTGACTTTGAGGATGTTCGTGCGGTGATGGCAAATAGTGGCGTTGCAATTATGGCGTCTGGTTCTGGTCGTGGCGAAAATCGTGCATTTGATGTCGTAGAAAATACGCTTGAAAGTCCACTATTGAATAAGGCAGACATTCGCGGTGCTAAAAAAATCCTTTTAAACCTTTCTTCTTCAAAGAATGAAGAATACGAATTGACTATTGACGAACAAGGGCTTATAATGGACACTATTCGCGAAAAAGCGGGTACCGATGTTAATATTACGTGGGGTTATTTGGTTGCCGATGATTTGGAAGACAGCGATGAAGTTAGAATGACTTTGATTGCAACTGGTTTTGAAGTAAACGATATTCCTGCTTTGCGCGAGGAAGAGCCAGTGAAAAAGGTCCGTTTGGGAGAAAGAAGTGTTGTAGAACAAAGCGAACCACAAGTTTCTGGAACACAAACAACGCTTATGTTTGATACTCCTCCACAAACAACGAATTTTGATTACGGAAAAGTTCGTAATTTGGATGATATTTCAGAATATGATCAACCTGCGTTTTTGAGAAAAAATAATGGCGAACAGCCAAAACCACAGGCTACGGTAACAACTACAATACAAGGAACGGCTCCTACTCAGTTTACAATCAATAAAAATGATAACGGAATAGTGCTTGGCGAAAACAAGTTCTTAAATAATAACGTGGATTAGTTCCTCCCGTTATACATACTTTTTTTACCCCAGAGATGTGCATCTCTGGGGTTTTTGTTATAAGGTGTCAGTTATTAGTTACTAATTATCAGTAGAATGTCTTTGAGAGATTATCTTACCATTTTGAAAATCAAACTGAAA
>JAZRVS010000042.1:0-26569 GCA_045599365.1 Bacteroidales bacterium | reverse complement strand
AGTTTACTACTTGATTTACCTCTTATTTTAACGCTGATAATTCTTGCAGCATCTGCAGAATGGTTCTTTAGAAAATATTATGCAACATATTGATATAACACATAATAAAAGATTACGTATAGTTAGCAAGCAATTGTTTTCTACAATCATTATTGGCTTGTTGTTGCCAATATTTAGTTTTTCTCAAACAACAATAAAAATTGGAGTAGCAAAATATAATGGTGGTGGCGATTGGTACGGAAATCCAACGTCTGTTCCAAACTTAGTAAAATATTGCGACGAAACCTTTCACACAAAAATAGAAAGTAACACAGTTGAAATCGGTAGTCCTGAAATATTTAATTATACAATGCTCCATTTAACTGGTCACGGGAATGTAGTTTTTTCCAATAATGATGTAAAAAATCTTCGAGACTATTTATTGTCTGGTGGTTTTTTACACATTGACGACAATTATGGAATAGACAAATTTATTCGCCGAGAAATGAAAAAAGTTTTTCCTGATGCTGAATTTGAAGAATTACCAACAAACCATCCAATTTACAATCAACACTTTTCGTTTCCTAAGGGATTACCCAAAATTCACGAACATGACGCAAAACCAGCACAAGGATTTGGTATTTTTATTGATGGCAGATTGGTTTGTTTTTATACGTACGAATGTGATTTAGGCGATGGTTGGGAAAATCCAGAAGTCCACAACGACACACAAGAAATTCACGAAACCGCACTACAAATGGGAGCAAATATTGTAGAATACGTGTGTACCCATTGAATTATCAGATGTCAGGTGTCAGTTTGATTTCCTTAATGAAAAGTTGATTTGAGAACACTAACCACTTTCATTAGAGAGTTGACTACACAAAGATAATCATCTAATAACTGACTCCTGACAACTGAACACTTCTAAAAGACTTCTGAATTTGCTTTCATATACGCAATCAATTCATCTACTTGGCAGAATGCCAATGCTGTGAATGTATCGGCCGCACCATAATAGATACAAATGCGTCCTGTTGCTGCATCGTACAAATTTGCGCAAGGGAACACCACATTAGGTACAAAACCTCGTGTTTCGTAATCAACCTCTGGTGTAAGCAAATAATCACGAGTACGATACAATACTTTTGAAGGTTCGTTAATGTCTAATAACACAGCGCCATAACTATATACATAGCCATTGCAAGTGCTTGAAACACCATGGTAGAACAACAACCAACCTTCAGTTGTTTCGATTGGAACTGGTCCAGCACCAACTTTCATACCTTGCCACCAACCTTGACCGCCATTAGTCATCACCAACTTATGATGTCCCCAATGTTCCATATCGGGACTTTCGCTAATATATATATTTCCGAATGGCGTATGACCAGTATCACTTGGACGACTCAAAAGCATATATTTACCATTGATTTTTCTTGGGAAAAGTACTCCATTTCGGTTGTATGGCATAAGAGGGTTTGGCATTCTCACAAATGTCTTAAAATCCTTTGTTTTTCCAAGCCCTATAGAAGGACCTTTCATATCATCGCACCACGTAACATAATATGTGCCATCAATTTCAACAACACGTGGATCGTAGGCATAACTTGTCGGATTTGGAGTTCCATCTTCGTTTACCCATTGAATTGGTTCTGGGTTAAGTTCGATATTTACACCATCTTTACTAAATCCAGCAAAAAGTGTTGCACGACCATTTCGCTGGTCACCGCGAAAAACCCCAGCAAAAACGCCATTAAAAGACACAACCGCACTATTATAAACACGACCAGCAGTAGGAATTGGATTCCAATTGATGATAGGATTCTTACTATAACGCCAAAGAATGTCTTTACACCCTACTGGTTTTTCTTCCCAAGGAATATTTGGAAGATTCTTACCGATAATTGTTGTCATACAATTTTTTTAATTATACATCACTATTTATACAAACACAAAGTTACAAAATAAAAATAGGTAATGAATACATCTTGGCAGTAATTTAGTTATCAGTTGTCAGATGTAAGATGATTCACTTTGTGTAATCAACTTCCCATTAAGGAAATCAAACTGAAAACTGACTACTTAACAAATATCATTTAAATCTGGCTCAAAATTTTGTTGAATCATTTGCGCAAATATTTGAGCTATTTCTATAGAATGATAAGCTAACATTTGTTGTCCTATGTTGAATACAGCATTCACCTCTTTGTCTTTAATAGAATTATCCGACATAGCTATTTCAATCAAGTAACGTAACATTCCTTCTCGCATTTCAGGATTCGTTTCCAGTATTTTCGCAATTGACTCTTGAAAGATTGTATTCACATCTTGTTGTGCTATTTCATTTAAATATTCTTGTGGAAATATCTGAATGGCAGAAAGTTCCATCAATATTTGTTTAACTTCATCGTCTGATATATTATCAGCATCAACCGATGCTATTATAAGTCCAGCTGTTGCAATAAACTGAGCCATATATACATCTACTTCGGTATTTCTAATCTTCAACAAAATACTTGTAAGTTCATCCATTTGAACTTGCATATCTTGTTTTGTAATTCCCTTATTTACAAAGAATTCGCTTTTTGAAAACACATTTAATGCTTGTACTCGAATTGGATTGATTGGATGCGTAGCAACATTCATTCCTTTGTCATTACGGAAATATTCCAATCGTCGATTATTTTCCTCTAAAAAGGCATCAACTTTCATTTTCATTTTTTCGAAATCCAAACCTGATGACATTTTGAAAAATGCTGAAATACACACATCTATATTCGGCATCGCATAAAATCCATATCTATCGGCAACCAATTCCGAAAGTTGTTGCCACAAACGAACTTTATATTGCAATGTAATTGGAGGTGTCTTAAAATCTGGAAATACAAAATGAATCAAACGAAGCAACTCTGTATTTTTAGTAATTAAATGCCCAAATTCGTGACCAATAACAAATCGAATTTCATCGTCTGTCATTAAATCAATTAACGATGAATTGACATTTATAATACTTGGATCGTCCTCGTTATCGCCAGCTACGGTATAAGCATTTACCGACGCATCTCCCGTAATATAAAAATCGACTTTACCAGTAAAACCCAATTTTTCTTTTACTCCATTGAACAATTCGTAATAATGAGGTAGCGTGGAAGCTTCCACTTTGAAACTATGTCCTTCCAACATACTTCTAAGATAGTTTCCCGAAAGATTGATTTTCCCTGTTTTTATTATATGACCGACCATATCGCCTTGTATGGCTTCGTATATTTGGCTACTTATTGACTTTTCTAATGGTAATCCAAATTCTTCCATTTGTATTTTTTTCTTCATAACTAATTTTGTGCTATTTTTTCTAATTTTTGTATTGTTTGAGAAAATCTTGAATCATTCGTCATTATTTCTCTATCCCAAAATTCCAACCCCATATATTGTGCTATTTTCTTCAATTCTCCTGTCTTATCTTGTTTTAATGACGCTATATACGTATAACACGACACACCCAACAATGCTTCTCTCAAGGAACTTGCCTTGTACACAATTTCATTAAATTTCTTTTCGGAATCAACACCAGTCTTACATTCAACAACAAACAATTTATTTCCCTTTGTGAAAACAACATCTAATTCATTAGTGTGATGCATTCCATTGTCTTTTCTTGTTATAACCGTACTCACAACAATATCTTGCGGATTCACAATTGAACTAATTTTATAATACATATACTCCTCCAACCATCCACCAATAAGATATTGTATTTCGTTATGGTTCATATAACCTTCTTGCTCTAATTGAAAATTGATTGAATCCAAAAATCGCTCTATGGTATTCCCCATTTTCCATGACATTTTTTGAGGATTTTTTATATCCGCAATTTTTACATTTTTTACATCTGAATATTGGTTTCGCAACACGTTAAGAACGGCGTGATTCAGTTGATTTTCTCGGAATAATGAAAACATTTGAAGCGCATATTCGTAAGAACGAGTTGGTTTATGAGAATAAGAAGACAAATTACTATCTATATCGTGAATACGAAGATACTCTTCTACGGTCATTCTGTGTTTTATAGGAATAATAATATCATCGCCATTGGTAATATTATTATCATATTTTGATTTCACAATAGTATTGTCCTCTATATTGACGTAGTAAAATTCAGAAGAAAAATTTTCAAAAACTTGTTGTACAGCCAATGCCATATAACGCGTACCTCCTGCAAGATTCACCCAATACGACACATTTTTCCTCAAATGAGTTTTCACCGTTTGACAAATTTTTTCGTATCGAAATTCGTCAATATCCTCTTTTAAAACGACCTCATCCACATCGTTTAAAGAAACTCCATCTATTTCTGATAGCAATTTCAAATCATCACGAGTATCCTTTGCTGATATATACAATATAATATCTCCAGCCTCATACATTTCTTTTATAAAAAGATATGCTGGTATGGGATTATCATCTGTTATAATATTTACAAGTGTTTTAGACATACATTCAAAATTCCTTACATTAGACTCTCGTTTCAAAGTTCCATAAAAAGCGACACATAAGCAATAGAAAAATCACTTTTCTACTCAAAGTTATAAACAAAAAAAGAGACGTAATACAATATCACGTCTCTCCTATTCTACTATGTGCCTTAAATCCTAAAAGAAACTTGTTCCATCAAAACAATGAGTACACAATTTTTCTTTTGGTAACCCAATTGCATCTACAAGCTCCTGTATCGTATTGAATTTCAAAGATGTTAAACCAAATCTATCACGAATTTCGTTCACCATCTTTTTATGCTTTTCTGTCGTATCATCAACATACTCTGCTAAATTCTTATCATGCTGACCTTCGTATTTTTCTATCAAGGAACGAGTTATCAATTCTGTATCTCGTTTTGATGCTGAAAAATTCAAAAATTTACAAGAATATATCAATGGTGGACAAGCAATTCGCATGTGAATTTCTTTTGCGCCACAATCGTACATTTCCGACACATTTCCACGTAACTGTGTACCGCGAACAATGGAATCATCACAAAATACAACCTTTTGTCCTTCAAGCATTTGTCTATTCGGTATCAATTTCATTTTTGCAACCAAATTTCTTGTCTCTTGATTGGATGGTGTAAAACTACGAGGCCACGTTGGCGTATATTTTACAATTCCTCGTTTATATGGTATTCCTTTTTCAATTGCATATCCAATCGCATGTCCAATACCTGAATCTGGAATTCCACAAACAAAATCTGCTTGTGTTGGATCATTTTGTGCCGCTTTTTGACCTAACGAACACCTAACCTTATCAACATTTATACCTTCGTAATCCGAAGAAGGGAAACCAAAATATACCCACATAAATGAGCATACTTGCATTTTATCATTAGACTTTCTCAAAACCTCAAAACTATCGGCCTTGATTTTTACAATTTCTCCTGGACCAACAAATTTTTCTATTCTATAACCAAGATTATGGAAAGCAGTTGGTTCACTCGACACCGCATAAGCGCCATCTTTTTTAGCTATCGTCACTGGTGTTCTACCTAACTTATCTCGAGCGATAATAATACCATCATCTGTCAAAATTAAAAGCGAACAAGAACCCTTAACTTTTTCATATACATTCTCAATACCTGCAACAAAATTATCTTTTTCACAGATGAGCATTGCAACGACTTCAGTCGGATTCGTGTCACCTGAACTCAATTCAGCAAAATGAAGGTTCTTGGCAAGCAACTCAGATTCCAAATCTTTCATATTATCCAATCGAGCCACAGTAACAATGGCAAAACGACCAAGATGAGAATTAATAGCAATTGGCTGTGCATCGGTATCACTGATGACACCAATCCCCGACTCTCCACTCAATTTTGGCAAATTATCCTCAAATTTCGTACGGAAATATGAATTTTCTATATTGTGAATGGTTCGACGAAATCCTAAATCTTTATTATACGTTGCCAAACCTGCACGTTTCGTACCAAGGTGCGAATTGTAATCTGTACCATAAAACAAATCTGTTACACAATCAGATTTTGTTATTGTTCCAAAAAAACCACCCATGAAAATATATTTTAGATTAAGCTATGCAAAATCAACCCACTTCTCAATTTTGGCTCAAACCATGTTGATTTTGGAGGCATAATTTCACCACTATCAGCAATATTCATCAACTGATCCATAGAAACAGGATACAACGCAAATGCTGCTTTCATTTCACCACTATCAACACGTTTTTTTAATTCTCCAAGTCCACGAATTCCGCCAACAAAGTCAATTCTTTGACTTCTGCGTAAGTCTTGAATATCAAACAATGGAGAAAGAACTTGTTCCGTCAAGATTGTTACATCCAAAACGCCAATTGGGTCAGCATCGTTGAATGTACCTTCTTTTGCAGTTAAAGAATACCATTCACCTTCCAAATACATTGAAAAGTTATGTAATTTGTTTGGTTTGTATATTTCTGCCCCTTTCTTTTCTACAACAAACGATTTTTCCAATTTTGAAACTAATTCTGCAGGTGTCATACCATTCAAATCTTTCAAAACACGATTATAATCAATAATTGTTAATTGATTTGCAGGAAAATTTACTGCTAAGAAATAATTGTATTCTTCGCTTCCATTATGATTCGGATTTGCAGCTCGACGTTCCGCTCCAACTCCAGCTGCAGCTGCAGTTCTATGATGTCCATCGGCTACATACAAGCAATCGACTTCGTTTGCAAACAAATATTCAATTCTCTTAATTTTTGCATCATTGTCAATTACCCAAACATGATGACCAACGCCATCTTCAGACACAAAATTGTAAACTGGATCTACAAGAATCGCATCGTGGATAATCATATCCAATTCCAAATTGTTTTTGAATGCAAAAAACACTGGTTCTGCATTAAAATTAGTATGACGCACATGATTTCTACGATCTTCTTCTTTGTCTGGACGAGTTAATTCATGTTTTTTTATGATATTATTCTCATAATCAGCCACATACGCACCACCAACAATACCATATTGTGTACGACCATTCATTGTTTGTGCATAAATGTAATAGCAAGGCTTTTCATCTTGAATAAGAACTTTTTCGTCTATCAACTTTTGAATTGCAGCCTTTGCTGTGTCATATACAAGTTGCGAGTGTAAATCAACATCTGCAGGAAGATCTATTTCTGGTTTAATTACGTGATAGAACGAATATTTGTTATCACCAGCTTCAGTTTTTGCTTCTTCTGAATTCAATACATCATACGGACGAGATGCTATTTTCTTAGCATATTCCTCGTTGCAAGGACGAAATCCTTTGAATGGTTTTACTATTGGCATTTTATTAGTGATTAGTGATTAGTGATTAGTGATTAGTGATTAGCATAAACACTCTAATCACTAAAAACTATTCGTTATTTTATTTATTTACTTGAAATTTTTTGTCACCTGTTGTAATGAAAGAAACGATTTGTCGAGCTGCAGCCAAACCAGCATTGATATTTGCCTCTGAAGTTTGAGCTCCCATTTTCTTTGGTGTTGAGAAATAACGACCTTCAAATTTTGCAAACTCATCATTTGCAGCAGGCATAATGTCTGTAATATATTTTAAGTCTGCACGATCATTCAACAACTTAATCAAACCAGCTTCGTCGATAACCTCTTTACGGGCAGTGTTTACAAGAATACCGCCTTTCTTCATTTGGTTAACCATATCGTAGTTGATGCTGTTGATTGTTTCTGGAGTTGCTGGAATGTGCAAAGAGACAACATCACAAGTCTTGAACAATTCGTTTTGATTAGCAACAGCCTTAACACCAGCAGCTTCAATAACTTCTGCAGGGCAGAAAGCATCGTAAGCATAAACTTCCATGCCGAAACCTTTTGCAACGCGAGCAACATTACGACCAACATTACCGAAAGCAAGAATACCAAGTTTCTTACCCATCAATTCCGAACCAGATTTTCCGTTGAAGAAGTTTCGAACGCCAAATACCAACAAACCGAAAACTAATTCAGCAACAGCGTTCGCATTTTGTCCTGGAGTGTTCATTACAACTACGTTGTGAGCAGTTGCAGCAGCCAAGTCAACATTGTCGTAACCAGCACCAGCACGAACAACAATTTTCAAATTTTTACCAGCTTCAATAACTTCAGCATCAACTTTATCACTTCTAATAATAATTGCATCTGCATCGGCAACAGCACTTAACAATGCAGATTTTTCTGTGTATGATTCCAACAAAGCAAATTCAAAACCTGCTTTTTCAATAATTTCTTTAATACCATCAACTGCAGCTTTTGCAAATGGTTTTTCTGTAGCAACAAGTACTTTTGTCATGTCTATAAAATTAAAAAAGGAGAAAGGTTAACTTTCTCCTTCGTTGTTATACGATATAATTAAATATTCTTTTCAAATTCTTTCATACAATCTATCAAAGCTTGGACGCTTTCTTTTGGTAGCGCATTGTAGCAAGATGCACGAAAACCACCAACAGAGCGGTGTCCTTTAACACCAACCATTCCTTTTTCCTGAGCGAATTTCAAGAAATCAGCTTCCAATTCTTTGTATTCTTCTTTCATTACGAAGCAGATATTCATTCTTGAACGGTCTTCAGCCTTAGCTGTTCCTACAAAGATTTTGCTATTGTCAATTGCATCATAAAGCATTGTAGCTTTTTCAATGTTTCTTCTTTCCATTTCTTTAACACCACCTTGTGCTTTCAAGTAACGCAAGTTCAATAACGCCGTGTACAATGGCAATACTGGAGGTGTATTAAACATTGAACCGCCATCTATATGAGTTCTATAATCCAACATTGTTGGGATTGGACGAGAAACCTTTCCAAGCAAATCATTCTTAATTATCACGAATGTAACACCTGCTGGAGCCAAATTCTTTTGAGCACCGCCATAGATTACACCATATTTAGATACATCTACTGGACGAGAAAATATATCCGACGACATATCAGCCATCATTGGAACTGGAGAATCCAAATCTTTCAATATTTCTGTTCCATAGATTGTGTTATTCGATGTAATGTGAAAATAATCCGCATCGGTTGGAATTGTAAAATTCTTTGGAATGAAAGTGTAGTTTGCATCAGCTGAAGAGGCAACTTCAACTACTTCGCCAAACAATTTAGCTTCCTTCATTGCTTTTTTAGCCCATACACCTGTATTCAAATAAGCTGCTTTCTTTTCCAAGAAATTATATGGAATCATACAAAACTCCAAGCTTGCACCACCACCAAGGAACACAACGGAGTATCCTTCAGGAATGTCTAACAATTCTTTAAACAAGGAGACAGCCTCATCAACAACTGGTTGAAAGTTTTTAGCTCTATGGCTAATCTCTAAAATTGAAAGTCCATCATTCTGGAAGTCAAGCACTGCCTTTGCAGTGTCCTCAATTACCTCGCGAGGTAATATCGATGGTCCCGCATTGAAATTATGTTTCTTCATTTTGATATAAAAATTTTTTAGCACCGCAAAATTGCAAAATATTCTTCAAATAATGAAACTCTAATGACGTATTATTTGCAAAGTTTTGAAAAAGATATTAACCAAAGAAAGTTAAAATTTCTGAATTAAAAAGAATACGATATACAAAACGGCAACACAACTATTTGCAATTAGGTATCAGTAGTCAATTCCCTGTTTGTTTTTTATAACGGTAAATTGAATACACAAAGAAATTCATCTGACAACTAATCTCTAATCACTAATCACTAAAATAATTATCTTTGAAAAAAAAATTTACTATGCAAATTCTTTCTGCGCAACAAATTCACGAGGCTGATGCTTTCACAATAGAGCAAGAACCTATTCCTTCAATAGATTTAATGGAACGTGCTGCAAAAAAATTCTATGATTTTCTTATTGCTAAATTTTCCAATAACCTTCAGTTTGCTATCTTTTGTGGGAAAGGAAACAATGGAGGCGATGGTCTTGCTATTGCTCGCATGCTCTGCTCTTCTGGTCGCAATGTTTCTGTATTCATTATAAATTACACTCACAACGTCAGCGATAACTTTTCACAAAACTACGAGCGATTACTACAAGAATCTTTTGAAAATTGTTCAATTAGCGAAATTTCTGATTTTCAAAGGATACCTATAGATTCAAATGCCATTATAATTGATGGCATTTTTGGTTCTGGTCTCAATAGACCAATATCTAATTTTACTGCCGATATCATTTCTTACATCAATTCACTCCCAAACCATAAAATTGCTATTGACATTCCTTCTGGATTGTATGCTGACAAGCCAATTGGAACAAATGACATTGTCTTCAAAGCAAACGAAACAATTACATTTCAATCGCCAAAATTACAATTTCTATTTTCTGAAAACTCACAATATGTTGGAAATGTAACAATTGTAGATATCAACCTTCAAACACCTTTCTCTAACAACGAAATTCCATACCATTTCACTTCTTCCATTTCACTTCCAACAAGAAATGTTTTTTCTCACAAAGGAACCTTTGGTCATGCACTCTTAATTTCTGGTAGTTATGGAAAATTGGGTGCTTCTATATTAGCATCAAAAGCTTGTTTACGTAGCGGTTGTGGACTGCTCACCACACACATTCCTCGCTGTGGATACAATATCTTACAAACTGCCTTTCCAGAGGCAATGATAAGCACCGACAAAAATCAAGATTACATTTCATCAATACCAAACGACGACAAATATTCTGCAATTGGTATTGGCCCAGGTATTGGCACTAACGAAGAAACTGCTCAAGCATTAGAACAATTTCTCAAAAACAACACTAAACCTATCGTTCTCGATGCTGACGCACTCAATATTCTCGCAAAGAACCAAAATTTATTACAATTCCTCAACCCAATGTCTATACTAACACCTCATCCAGGAGAATTTGATAGACTCACACATAAACATTCTTCTGGATTTGAACGATTTAAAACACAAAAACAATTTGCTCTAAAATATAATTGTATTGTTGTTCTCAAAGGGCATTACACCTCCATCGTTCTTCCCAATGGGAATACCTTTTTCAATAGCACTGGAAACGCAGGGATGGCAACTGCTGGTAGTGGAGATGTTCTCACTGGTATCATAACATCTCTTCTTGCACAAGGTTATTCTCCCGAAAACGCTGCGGTTTACGGTGTATTCCTTCACGGTCGTGCTGGCGATTTTGCATTAGAAAACAATTCTATGGAAACACTTGTTGCTAGTGACATAATTTCAAATTTATGGAAAGCATTCCAGAAAAAAGTGTAATTTTATGCGATTTTTTAATAATGGCAGAACGATTTGAAAATATTAAGGATTCTTGGCAAAAATTACGTTGTAAACTTACCCAACGGAATATCATCATTGTTTCCATTATTTTCTTTGCCTTTTGGATAAGCGTTTGCGACCCAAATAGTTTATATTCTCGCTATCAAATGAAAAAAGATCAAAAAAGCCTTCTTCAAAAGAAAAAAGAACTTCAAGAAAATATAAAACGTACTAACGAAGAATTAAATGCTCTTGACGAAAGTGAATATATAGAACGCATCGCTCGAGAGAAGTATTTAATGAAGAAAAACAACGAAGATATTTTTATTGTAACCGAATAATTATGGATTTCACACACGTCTCTCCCCTTGAAATACAAGAAAATGCAAGCAAAATAATCGGTAAAGATTATATGCTCGTAACTGCAGGAACTATTGAAAGTAACAATTGTTTAACCGCCAGTTGGGGCGGACTCGGTTTTATGTGGCGAAAACCCGTTGCTTGTATTGTTATACGACCTCAACGTTACACGAAAGAATTCCTTGATTGTGAGGATTTCTTTACTCTTTCTTTTTTTGATGAATCCTATAAAAATATGTTCGCTTTTTGTGGTTCAAAAAGTGGACGCGATGTGAACAAAATCAAGGAATGCGGGCTTACACCATTTTCAACAGTAAACAATTCTGTCGCCTACGAACAAGCAAGACTCATTTTTGAATGCAAAAAATTATATGCAGCTCCTTTTTCGGCAGACAATTTTATTGACAAAAATTTGTTGAACGATTATACCAATGGTGATTTTCACATTCAATACATTGCCGAAATTACCGATTGTCTCGTAAAGTAGTATTCAACGAAGCGTCCATTTTTTTGTGTAAAATTCGTAAATCTTAATACTAATTCATACATTTGTACCATATGTAAAAGGCAGGATATTTGTGCATTTTATGTAACCTAAATTTATTACTATGAAAAAAATTGTTTTGTCTATTATTTGCGCCTTATTCTTCGGGCAATTATCTGCTCAAGATTTCACAGAATTAAAAGGTGTTATGTTAAAAGATTCCGTTGATTACGCCGATGCATTACCAAAAGTTATTGAATGTTGCGACTATCTACTCTCAACATCGGTTAAAAATGATGAGAACCAACTCATTGCGTACGATTATTTGGTTGAATGGCTCAACAACAATCCATATTATAACTTTTCTCCCAATAAAAAATTGTATAAAATTATTGGTGGTAACGCTTCCTTAACAGCTCGTTACTTTGCTTCTCTTTGTAAAGTTGCTATTGATAACAAATACAACATCAAGGAAGATGAACTGCAATTTCAAGCAATCGACAAGTTTGTTCGCTTTTGTATGTACAAAAAATATAAAGTTGAAGTTGACAAAAAACTACAAAAATATATTGATGCAAAAAAAGACGGCAAACTAATTGAAATGATTTAACAGAATATGGCATTAAATTATATTTGGGTTGCTTTCTTTCTCATCGGCTTTGTCGTCGCTCTTGTTCGACTGATTTGGTTCGGCGATACAGAAATTTTTTCTCAAGTAATGCAAGGTGCATTTGCCGATGCAAAAAATGGCTTTGAAATTTCTATTGGTCTAACAGGTGTACTCTCTCTTTGGTTGGGTTTTATGAAAATCGGTGAAAAGGGCGGTATCATTACCATCCTTGCGAAACTAATTGCCCCTTTTTTTAGGAAAATTTTCCCTGAAATACCTAAAGATCACCCTGTTTATGGGACTATGATGCTTAACTTAGCTGCTAATATGCTTGGACTTGACAACGCTGCAACCCCAATGGGGCTAAAAGCGATGAATGAAATGCAAGAATTCAACACTCAAAAAGACACAGCATCAAATGCACAAATTATGTTTTTGGTGTTGAATACTTCTGGTCTTACTCTTATACCAACGACAATAATGGTATATCGTGCTCAAGCTGGAGCAACTGACCCAACTGATATATTTTTACCAATTTTATTTGCAACTTTTTTTTCTACGCTGATTGGTTTTTGGGCTGTTGCTCTCATACAAAAAATAAATATCTTCAATAAAACTATCCTACTCTATTTGGGTACCTTAGCTGCCTTAGTATTAGGACTTTTGTTTTATCTTAAATCACTACCACAAGAACAATTAAGTATAATTTCTAGTGTAATCGGAAACGTGATATTATTTAGCATTATCATATCTTTTATTGTTGCTGGTCTCATAAAAAAAATAAACATTTGGGATGCTTTTATTGAAGGTGCAAAAGATGGTTTTGGCATTGCTATAAAAATCATTCCAAATCTTATTGCAATTCTTGTCGGTATTGGCATATTTAGTACTGTTGGCGGGTTAGATTTAATTTGCGATGGATTTGCGTGGTGCTTCAACGCTATGGGATTCGACACCGATTTTGTCCCAGCCTTACCAACCGCTATTATGAAACCTTTGAGCGGTTCTGGAGCAAGAGGTATGATGATTAAAACAATGAATACTTTCGGGGCAGACTCATTTGCAGGAAAACTTGCTTGCATCTTTCAAGGTTCAACCGACACAACATTTTATATTATTGCTGTTTATTTTGGTTCTGTTGGAATTAGAAAAACAAGACATGCTGTGAGTTGTGGTCTCATCGCTGATTTAGCAGGCATCATTGCAGCGATATTTATTGCGTATATTTTTGCAAACTAAATACAATGAAAAAATTTCTTTTTATCTCAATAGCAATTATGTTTCTTTTCAATGCTTGTAAAGATGGCATTGGTGGTGTAAAAATGACTGGCGAACCTGGAGAATTATTGGTTGTTATTACCGATGAGTACAAAAATGCTGAAACTGGTGAAAAAATTATTGAATTATTAAATGAAGAAGAAATTGGTCTAACTCAAGCAGAATCACCATTTTCAACAATTTTCATTAGCAAAAACAACTTTTCAAGCACTTTTCGCTCGTATCGCAACATTTTGTTTCTTGAAGTAGAGAAAAAATACGAAAAAGGTCAAATTCAATATAGAAAAGATTTGTGGTCTCAACACCAAGCATACGTCAGCATCGCTGCCGCAAATTCTGAAGAACTCATAGCCATTTTAATTGACAAAAAAGACAAAATAATGGAATATTTCATTCAAGCAGAAATTGACCGTTATCAACAATTATACAAACAACCTAACAACCACAATCAAATTGCAGAGAAAGCGGTAAAAGACATTTTTGACATTAACATTTCTATTCCTAATGGTTTCAACGTAAACAAAAAAGATGACAAATTCATTTGGATTTCATTAGAGTCAAAAGTACATAGTCAAGGATTAATAATATATGAACGTCCATATACTGATACTGCTCAATTCGGAAAAACAGAATTATTGAATTACCGAGATTCCATCACCAAAACATTTATTCCTGGTCCATCTAAAGGAAGTTATATGACAACAGAATACATAATCCCTATTCAGGAAAAAATTGGCAAATACGTCAATGACGACTACACCATCGAATTGAGAGGGAAATGGCGTGTGGAAAATGATTTTATGGCTGGACCATTCACTAGTTATACATTCTGTAATCCAAAGAAAAACAAGTTAATAACCATTGAAGGTTACGTGTACTATCCCAACAAAGAAAAACGAAATTTTATGCGGCAACTACAAGCAATAAGCCGTTCTGTTTCATTTGACAATTCTATTGACAACAATGAAAATAAGTAATTATTTTTCTCTAATAAAATTTTCACACACAATTTTCGCATTACCATTTGCCGCAATTGGGTTTTCGCTCGCTGTATGGTATGACCACTACTCATTTCATTGGTCTCTTTTGTTATTAGTTCTCCTTTGTATGGTATTTTGTCGTTCTGCCGCAATGGCATTCAACCGATTTACTGATTACAAATTTGACGGCAAAAATGAACGCACTGCCCAACGCGAAATTCCAGCAGGAAAAATTTCTCCAAGAGCAGCATTAACATTCACAATCGTAATGTCAATATGTTTCATTGCTACAACATTTTTCATTAACAAACTTTGTTTTTGTCTCTCGCCTATCGCTCTTTTTGCTGTTTTATTTTATTCGTACACCAAACGATTTACGTCTCTTTGCCACGTATTTTTAGGAATTGGACAAGCTCTCGTTCCTATTGGTGCATACTTGGCTGTCGCTGGTGAATTTTCACTAATTCCTATATTATTTTCTTTCATCGTCCTCGGCTGGATGTCTGGATTTGATATTATTTATGCTCTTCAAGATGAAGAATTTGATAGAAGTGAATCTCTGCATAGTATTCCAGAACATTTTGGGCGCAAAAACGCATTAAGAATATCAATTGCGATACACCTCTTCACGGCTTTTTTAGCAATTTTCGTTGGTATATATGCCGATTTTTCTTGGTTATACTGGATTGGAGCAATTCTTTTTATTGGTTGCCTCTATTTCCAACACTCTATAGTTTCTCCGAAAGATATTTCAAAAGTAAATTTAGCCTTTAGCACCACAAACGGCATTGCCAGCGTTGTGTACGCACTTTTTACAATTGGCAGTTTGTTCGTTTAATTGACTTTTTCTATTACAAATGAAATAGATCGAATTCCAACTAATGTATCATTGGATGTTGCAGGAGTAAACGAAAATGTATTTGTACCCTTTCTCATACTATTGTGATACAATATCGTTTCTTTTAATAAAAAGCTACCATCTTGTTGCTTCTCTCCAATAGCTTCATAATTTTTATCAAAAACAGGTATAGCTAATGGAACAGAAAAAGATTCTCCAGTTGGTGCAACATAACTAAACTCCAACGGTATAAGAGCATTACCCAATCCCATATTGTAACAAATCTCAAGATGCATATCGTATAACTGAAATGAATCCTTCTCGTTTTCAAATTCAAAAACCAATGGATTTTCTTTCGTAAAAACTTTATTTTCTACATCATACGTCTTTTGGTATGCAATATAATCATCGCACGAAACACAAAACAACAACAAGAATACATAAATAAAAAATCTTTTCATATCGTTAGAAATATTCAGACGAACTCTTCATATCAACCTTTATATCGCTCAACATACTAGCCTTTATCTTCAATGTAAATTCCCATCGTTGGCGGTCACCAAACGGAACCCACGTAAGAGACATATCCCAACAATGTAAATCGCGGTAAACATTTAAAGTTGTATATGAAATGCCTTTTTCTTGGAAATCCCAACCAGTAGAAAAGCCAATATTCCAATTCTTTGTTAAAGAAACTTTTCCACTTGCCGATATTGTTTGTATAACATTATTAGAAACTGAATCAAGTTCGTTATTATAATCATAATAATATTTTCTTGGAATACTCAATGAATATGACAAACTCAAACTCCAAGGCACATCCCAATACGAGTAATCATCAAGAGCGACATTGCTATCAGTTGATTCTTTTTGTTCTTTCACAGGGCCAAAAGTATATGAAAGTGAAGTGGCCCATTGATCTTGTGTTTTACGCCATAACGTACCATATTTATTTATCATATAATTATTAGTACGAACTTGTCGTCTTCCATCACGAGATGTTTCTGCGCCAATTGCATACGGATCAAAGGTTGCAGAATATCGAATGGTTAGGCGATTAAACAACGTAGAATAACCAGATAAATTAATTAAACTCATCTTTAACGAATCTGCAGCAAAATTGTATGACCCTGTCAATGATAAACTTTCAATCAACTTAATCTTTTTCGTTCCTGTAACAGTATCGCTTTTACTTCGCACTTTTGCTTCCACATTGTTCCCAATAGAAAAAGATATAGAACTTTGTCGTTGTGATGTTGGAACTCCATAAATACCTTTCTCAAAATACGAATATTGTGCAATATCCCCATCTGCATTCTTTTGATATGTTCCATAGTAGCCATATTTTTCACGTGAAAAGTCTGGCGTCATTGTATATGAAACACTTGGTGTTATCACATGACGGATTGCTTTAAGTGCATCACTCCGGAATCGGAACATTCCATATATTTTCGTGCTTGCACTAACGCCAAAAGAATAATTATAAACTCTATTAAAACCAGCCAATGTATCAACTCGTACCCCTCCAATAATAGTATCCGTTTGCGTATATTGAACATATTCATCATCCCATGTCTTTTCTAATTTTGAAGTATACCAACGTTCTTGATAATTAAATGACGGTGAAACTGTTATATATTTAAAAAGTTTAAAACTAGCACTAACAGGAATCGTGTGATTTATACCACTTTGAAATAATTCTAACGTTTCTTTTCTGTAAAAATTAGAATCCATTTTTGCATTTACGAGTTTATTTTGCATTTCTCCCGTATATGACAAAGCTATTTTTTCATAGAAACGCTCCTTACCCACTGCATGTTTCCGTTTCAATGGGGTGAATGTTGATGCTGTTAAACGAATTTGTGGCAGCGTCAATGTAACAGTACTATCTATGTTATTTTGACTATGCGACAATGAAGCAGAAAACGAAAGAGGCGTTCCTGCAAATTTTTTACTAAAATAAATGTTTGAACTCACCTGATTGTTCAAATATTCATTGGTACTATATGTATTTTGTTTTGCATAACCAGCCGATCCATAATTAACACTTGCACTAAAATTAGGACTATATGGTGACTTTTGTGTTTGTGTATGAGTCCATTTTACATTAAATGTTGGTGCTTGACGTATCTCATTTGTTACCAAACTCGCATACGTTATTGTGAAATTACCATTAAAGCGATATCGCAACTTATAATTCGACTGAACCGAAGTTCTCCAACTTCCCAAAGAATATATGTCTCCAAGCCATTTAAAGTCAACATATTCACTTATTCCAAAATACACACCACCATTACGGAAATAAAAACCTTTAGTTGTTTCTTCTCCTACCGTTGGAATAATGATACCATTGGCCCTACCCTTTCGTATAGGAAAATATCCAAATGGAATAACTATAGGTATTGGTATTTCATCAACAACTACCCACGATGGACCGAACACAATTTTATCGTCAACCATCACCTTACCTTTTGTCATTTCTACATAGAAATGAGGATGCTTTTCTTCACACGTCGTATATTTTCCGTGGGCAATATGTATTTCTTTATTATCATGTATTTTTGTTCGTCCACCATGCAAATATGCCTCATCTTGCTTGGTATAAATTCCAAAAGCCAAACCTTTTTTGGAGTCAAAATTATATCGCATAGAATCGGCATCAAACGTGTCGGAATTATCCTTATAAACAGGATTTCCCACAACTTCATGAGTTGAATCATCTACCATTCCCTTGGCAAAAACCTCACGATTAACCACATCCAACTCTATAAAATCAGACTCTAAATCAATATTTTCATATTTAACTTTTCCTTCTCCATACGTTTGTACTGCATTCCCAGAAATTTGAAACACAATAGAATCTCGCGAAGAATAAACGACAGGACTATCTAAACCACTATTATTTTTTTTCTTTGGCTTTGTTTTTGCAGTAGAAGAAAGAGTGTCTTGAGCAGGCACGACAAGAGTTGTATCTTGAGCATTTAAAGAACAAAATGCCAAAAAACAACAAAATGTTAGTAAAAAATATTTAAAACTTTGTCTTTGCAAGTCGTAAAATACTATTTTTGTAAGCACGTAACGTGAACGCGTTTATTTTTTGACAAAAGTAATTAGAAATTTCTATCAAGCGAAAAAGAAACAAGAATACTTTATAATATAGTTATTAACTATGCGAATTTTTAAAATTATATACTCTCTGCTACTTTTATGTTTTGTGTATGGTTCCGTTTCTGCACAAACGGCAAATTATACGGTAAAAACGGTTGTTATTGATGCTGGTCACGGAGGCAAAGACCCTGGTGCTGTTGGAAAAAAATCGTACGAAAAAAATATAACTCTTTCGCTTGCTCTTAAAGTTGGTTCTTTAATTACCGCCAATTGTCCTGACGTAAAAGTAATTTACACTCGAAAAACCGATGAATTTATAGAACTCTATCAACGTGCAGAAATCGCAAACAAAAACAAAGCTGATTTATTCATTTCTATACATGTAAATGCAAATGTAAATTCCGAAGCCTTTGGAACCGACACTTGGGTTATGGGTTTAGCAAAAAATGAAGCCAATCTAAAAGTTGCCAAAATGGAAAACGCCGTAATTGACTTAGAATCAGACGCTTCTCAATACAAAGGAATGTCAGCAAACAACAATGAAGCAATCATTCTTCACAAACTACAACAAGGCGTCTTTAGTGACAATAGCTTAACATTGGCTGGTATGATTCAAAGTCAACTCTCATCTCTTGGAAGAAAAGATAGAAGCGTACACCAAGCACCTTTCCTTGTACTTTGGAAAACTGCAATGCCTAGTGTGCTCATTGAAACTGGTTTTATTTCAAATCCAGAAGAAGAAGAATGGCTAAACGTAGAAGAGAATCAAATTGAAATGTCATATTCTATTTACCAAGCTTTTTTGAATTACAAAAAATATATAGAAAGTCGTTCTCAAGGAGCAATTCAAAAAAATGCACAATCGAATAATACAACAACGTCAACAACCACGACCACAAAAACAACAACACAATCAACTACGACCACAACTAAAACACAACCAACAACTCCAAACAACAACACAACGACAAAATCAACAGAAACCACAACTACGACAAAAACAACGACTCAAACAACAGTTGAATCATCTAAATTGGACATATACTACGGCATTCAAGTTGGTGCAGGCAAAGACAAAAGCAACCTTTCTGCATCTAATTTTAAAGGATTAGAAGGAATCTACTATGTAGAAGAAGGTGGATTATACAAATATTATTATGGTAAAACAGCCACATACCAAGAAATTATGAAACTATTACCTGTGGCAAAAGAAAAATTTCCAGCTGCTTTCATTGTCGCTCGAGATTCAAACAACAAAAAATTACAAATTAGTGAAGCAAGACAAAAAACAAAATAATTATGAACAAAGACAAAGCAATCAAAATTGGACTACTTGTAATCATCATAGCTGGCGTATTAATTTGGGGAATTAGTTTTTGCAAAGGGAAAAACCTATTCACTAAAGAGAATTTATATTATGCAACATACAATCAAGTAGAAGGCTTACAAAAGAATTCTGCAGTTTTACTTCGCGGACACAAAATTGGACACGTAAAAGATATCTATTTTACAACATCAAACTATGATCAATTAACGGTAGAAGTAAGTATCGCATCTGACGTATATTTACCCAAAAACACAATTGCACGCATTTTTAGTTCTGACATTCTCGGTTCAAAAGCTATTGATATCATTATACCTCAAGGATTTAATCCCGAAAATGGTTACGTTCAGTGTTTTGACACGTTACAAAGCGAAATTGAGACATCTATAACAGACCAAGTTAGAATTGAAGTTGCACCCCTCAAAGCTCAAGCCGAAAAATTACTTGAAGCAGCAGCAATCGCCATTGACCAAGTTAAATATGTCGTGAATGAATCTAATGGACAAGAACTTCGCCGTTGCTTTGTAAAACTACAAGATGCTATTGACGCAATTCATCATTCTGGCGTTACATTAGACACAATTCTTAGTAACGGAGACGAAAACATACAACAAATTTTAGCAAACGTAAATGGTATTTCTAAAAACATTAACGACCACTCCGAAGAAATAGGAACTATCATAGCTAATTTTTCAACTATGAGCGACTCTTTGGCTCAAGCAAACTGGAAAGAAACGCTTACAAAAACTGAAAAAGCTGTTTCCGAATTAGACATCGTTTTGAAACAAATTAATAGTGGGCAAAGTTCTTTAGGCGCACTCATAAACGATAAGTCTCTATACAACAATTTAGATGATGCATCTAACCAATTAAATTCACTATTGATTGACGTACAAAAAAACCCAAAACGCTACGTTTCGTTCCCTATTTTTAGTTCTTCCAAAGAAAAGAAAGACAAAAAAGATTAATCTCATCTTTTCAAATAATAAATTGGGAAACAATATACAAGCTAACAACACAATCATTTGTAATCAGGTGTCAGTAGTTAGTTTACAGTTTGATTTCCATTATGGTAAGATGATTAATCAAAGAGATTCGTTTGTTAATTGGTAACTGACAACTAAATTACAACCAAGGTGTATATCATTGCCTTAAATTGTTAATATTTTTTCAAAAAACGATTTTTTATTGAGAATCAGCAATTTACGAATAACCAGCAATAAATCAACAAGTTACACAGATATAATTATTCTATTTAAAGACAAAATTTTGAGATTGTTTATGCAAATAATTTGCAAGACTAAAGAAAAACTTAAAGGTTACACACTCAAGTCTAAAGTTATCAATAGATTATACATAACGCATTGAACATCAACACATTAACTTTTTTTTATTTTTTTTCAAAATTTAAAAGACTGAAATTCAAACACCTATAGAATATTTCAATTTTGCAAATCTTTTACCCCTTTTTTTTTGAAAATTTATTAGCATCTTTGTAGGTGAGAAAACGAATAATAATTGAAAGATTAGAAATGATGACAGTGGAGAGATCAAAGGAATTTGAGATGAAATGGGATGAGTGTTTAAAATTTATTCACGATAACATCGGGGATCAGAGTTTTAACATTTGGTTTAAGTCATTGAAATTCGCACAATGGGAGGATGAGAAAAGAACACTAAGTGTAAAAATTCCAACTAAATTTTTCATAGAATTTATAGAAAGCAACTATCGTTCATTGATGGAAAGTGCTTTGCAAAGATTTTTTGGTGAAAAAACACGATTAGTTTGGTTGGTTAACACACTAAATGATGCAACAGCAGGCAAAGAATCAACAACACGCCAAGCTAGCAACACATCAACACATGCTCAACCAAGCGCATACACCCAAGCACAAATGGTTTTACCACAAAATAAAGCGGCAAAACCGATAAACAATCCATTCTTTTTTCCTGGTGTAAAAGGTGTTGATTCTCAATTAAATCCATCTTATACATTTAGTAATTTTGTTGAAGGCGACTGCAATAGATTAGCACGCAATGCTGGTCTTTCTATTGCCAAAAATGCCATCAAACAAGCCTATAATCCACTACTAATCTACGGGAAATCTGGATTAGGGAAAACTCACCTTGTTCAAGCTATTGGCACTGAAATAAAAGAAAATAATCCTAAGAAAAATGTTATTTACGTTGACGCTGATACATTTGAAAGACAATACGTTCAAGCTGTCAATGTTGATAAAAATCCAAACGATTTTCTCCGTTTCTACCAAAGTATGGATGTCTTAATTCTTGAAGACGTTCAAATGTTTTGCGAGAAAAAAGGTACACAAAATGCATTCTTTACAATATTCAACTATTTACAACAAAAAGGAAAACAAATTATTATCACATCCGATTGTCTTCCTGTTGAAATGGTTGGTATTAACGAACGACTTCTTAATCGTTTCAAATGGGGTTTATCAGCAGAAATTACAGTTCCAAGTTTTGAAACACGCCTAGAAATTTTGAAACAAAAAATTGAGAAAGAAGGTATTGATATTGACGAGGAAATTGTTGAATACATTGCAAATCATATCACAACCAATGTCCGTGAATTAGAAGGAGTTCTTATATCAATTCTTGCAGAAGCAACTATCAACAAAAAGCAATTAAATCTTGATTTAGCAAAAGATGTCGTTGAAAAATTAGTAAAAAATTCTCAACAAGATATCTCTATCGACTCCATCAAAAAAACAGTTTGTGAGTACTTTAACATCACTCCTGATTTATTAAAATCTAAAACTCGTAAACGTGAAATAGTTCAATCTCGCCAAGTTGCAATGTATTTCGCAAAAATCTACACAAAAAATTCATTAGCAACCATAGGTTCTATGATTGGTGGAAAAGATCACGCCACGGTTCTTCATGCATGTAAAACAGTCAACAACCTAATGGAAACTGACAAACGATTCAAACGATATATTACCGATTTGGAAAAAAGGTTTAAACTTCAATAACAAGAGACGACTTCGGTCGTCTTTTTTTTTTTAATTGATTTACGTACATTTACGCCGAAAAATAATACTATGAAACGAATTGCTATTTTCGGCACATCAATTTCCGATGACCACCAAACGCAAGCAGTTGAAATAATACAAAAATTCATTGCTGCTGGTTTTGATATATTCTTTTATTCCAACTTTAAACAAAATTGGAATACCTCATTCAATTTTAATACAACAAAAGAATTTGATGATATTTCAACCGAATCATTTGATGCTATAATCAGTTTGGGAGGCGATGGTACATTTCTAAAATGTGCACACCTATGCTACAAAAATGACACACCAATTTTAGGCATCAACTTTGGCAAACTTGGTTTTTTAGCTCAAACAAAACCCGATGATATTGACTTTATTATTTCACAATTACAACAAGAAACTTTTTCTATTAGAAAACGATCGATACTTGACTTTTCTTTTCAAGAGAACAACATTACCCACGAAGGGATTGGAGTAAATGAAATAACATTACAAAAAAGCAATGCTGTCAAGCTCATAAAGATAAACATTTTCGTAAGTGAAAAATTTTTATGCTCATTTTGGGCAGACGGAGTTGCCGTTAGTACACCAACAGGTTCCACTGGATACTCACTCAGTTTAGGTTCTCCTATTTTATCACCCGACAATCAATCCATTGTCATTACCCCTATTGCCCCTCACACTTTGAGCGTGCGACCGATTGTTATTCCTGATAGTGAAATTGTCACAATAGAAGCAACAGGCGAATATACTAATTTCCTTATCTCTAACGATTTTCAAAGTCTCACATTACAAAACGAGCCAACAATGCGAATAAAAAAATCTACCTACGCTGTTTCTACAATAGAATTTAACAACACGAATTTTTTTGAAACACTACGAGAAAAATTAAAATTAGGTTATGACATTCGTAAATAAATTTGCGAACAAACAAAAATTTTAACTATCTTTGTATCTTACAAATGGTCTTATATGCCAAAGGTATCTAATAAAATAACAACTCTTTGTGTATCAATGCTAATTAGCATTTGCGTTTGTGCGCAAGACGTTAATTGGAAGAAGTACCCTTACGAAATCATTGGTGGTTTTGGTCCAACATTTATGCTGGGAGAATTGGGCGGTGGAAATGGCGTTGGACGAAACTCTATTCTTGATATGGACTTCCTTTCTACTCGCTATGGAGGTTGCATCGGCTTACGAAAAACATTTAGAGAACGTGTTTCTTGGCAATTTACCTATTCAATGGGAATGATTTATGGTAATGACAATAAAACCGAAGAATATTTTAGAAGCGACAGAAATATATCATTCCGCTCACCTATTCAAGAATTTTCTGGAAGAATTGAATACAAAATACGTAAAGAACGAGGTGGACACATCTACGATTTACGTGGTGTTCATGGTCAACGAGGTGTAAAATTTGCAACTTTTTGTTTTGTTGGATTAGGTATATACCACTTTAATCCGAAAGCAAAAATTGATGGACAATGGTACGAATTACAACCAATCGGCACTGAAGGTCAAAATTACTTAGATACCAGAAAGCCATATTCTCGTATTCAGGTTTGTATTCCTATGGGATTGTTGGCAAAATACTCTATTAATAGAAAATGGGCTGTCTCTGCAGAAATCGGCGTTCGTTTCTTGTTCACTGACTATTTGGACGATGTTAGTACTACATACGCAAATCCAGACTTAATTGCAGAAAAAGACAATACTGTGCCTGATAATATTGCTCGATTAGCTGCCGATCCTAATTATGAAGAACATGGTGGTAGAGGAAACTACCACTACTACAATGAACAACGAGGAGATCCCTACGATAGAGATTTCTATATGTTCTTTATGATTTCTGGGCACTATCGTTTAAAAGCGAACAAATCTGGTTGGCCTACGTTCCAAGGTAAATAGATAGTCTCCATATTTAGCAAAAAAATTTACATCTTTTCTATTTTTCTCCATGAGTTAGTGTCATTTTGACAATAATTCAATATCTTTGAACCATAATCTAAAAATCAGGTTTAAATGAAACATTCTCTAACACTTGCCAGCTTTGTTTGCGCTGGTCTTTTTGCTATGACAAGTTGCTCAAAAAATTACGAAAAAACGAACAATGGTATTATCGTTACAACTAACACCGACCAAAAAGTTCGTTTACAAGTCGTTTCTTCCGACATTATTCGCGTAACTGCGACTGTTGACAATGATTTTTCAAAGAAAGAAAGTCTGATTGTACTTCCTCAATCAAAGTTCTCTGATTGGAACATTGATGAAAATGATGATGTCATTACAGTTTCAACACCATCAATTTCTGCATTAGTAAACGTAAAAACAGGTATCGTAACATTTAAAGATGCTCAAGGAAATATCCTTTTACAAGAATCAGAAAATGGGAAAACATTCCAACACGTTGACGAATTTCCTTGGTTGGAACACGGCAATCAAGATGTTCACGAACATTGCGTTGCAAAGGATTGTAAAGATTCTTATTATCGTGTGAGTGATATGTTTGAATCTCCTGATGATGAAGCATTTTTCGGACTTGGCGGCCATCAACATGGCTATATGAATTATAAAGGGAAAGACGTGGAACTTGCTCAACACAACATGGTTCCGTGTATTCCTTTCCTTTACTCAAACAAAAATTATGGTATTCTTTGGGACAACTACTCCATTACTCGTTTTGGCGATACTCGTGAATATCAACAAATTACTGATTTAAAATTGTACGACAAAAACGGCAACGAAGGCGGCTTGACTGCAACGTATTCAATTGATGGCAAAGTTGTGAAAGAACAAGTTGAAAAATCCATTGACTACGCTTTTCTTGCAACCGACGGAACACGCAGCAATATTACAGACTCGACTATTTTGAAAGTTGTTACCGACCACGACGGAACAATCACATGGGAAGGTCAAATTGCTTCGGACGCAGCTGGTCTTCACAAATTTTTGTTGTACGGCTCAAGTTATTTCAAACTTTGGATTGATGGACAGTTAATTATGGACAAATGGCGTCAGAACTGGAATCCATGGTCAAATCCGTTCACCGTTCAAATGAACGAAAACGAAAAACATTCATTCAAACTTGAATGGAATACAAACTGGGGATTTTTAGGTGTAACCCACCTTTCGCCTAATCCAAATCAAGAAAAACTAACACTTTCATCTGAAGCTGCCGACGAAATTGACTACTATTTCGTATATGGCGAAAATGCCGACAAAGTAATTTCTGGTTATCGTCAACTTACTGGAAAATCGCCAATTGTTCCCAAATGGGCAATGGGATTTTGGCAAAGTCGTCAACGCTACATGTCACAAGACGAAATTTTGAACACTATTAAAAC
>JAZRVS010000041.1:0-2565 GCA_045599365.1 Bacteroidales bacterium | reverse complement strand
AACAACCATTTTAGCAAAGTCTTTGTCACAGGCATCTCCTGCAAAATATATACATTCGCTGCCGTTTTTCTTGCATTCTTCCATTGTTTCAATCAACAAATTTTCGCGCCTTGCAACAAGAATAAGTTTGTTGTGATGTTTTGACAGATTGAGTGCAGTTGCGTGTCCGATACCCGAACTTGCTCCCGTAATCAAAATCACTTGATTATCAATTTTCATATAGTCTGTCTCCTTTTGTATTTGATAAATAAATGTTGCCATTATTATTGCATACAAAATAAAAAAATGCAATACGCAGAAAATTTGAACAACAGTTTGCATAAAAAAAGAGTTTACATTTGTAAACTCATTCTAGTTTGTAAGTGGTGGAAACAGGCATTAGATAAATGAGTATGCAAATAATTTATGCTTATACGCGCTATATTTTAATATATTTATTACTTAATTTTACTTATTGACAAAATTTTCCATAAATTATAGAATAATACCAGCTACAAAATCCCTGAATATCTTGTGAACGCTTCTTACCTTTGGTAACAAGTGCTTTTTCGCATTACATAGTTCACAAGATGTTGGACAAGTGGGATTTGTAGCAGAATCTGCGGGAATTGCACTTGTTATATTTATATTTGGCGTTGTTTGTGCTGTTCCCCTAAAAATAGTTTTCTAAATCAAAGGGGATATATATATGAAAATCTCAAAACGTTCATTTATTTTGGCAATTGTTTTAGTCGCGTGCGTAAGCGTGCTTGCTTGTATATTGACGGCATGTAATTTTTTTAGTCAATCGTCAGGGCAGCCTGATAAACCGCAATCATGCGAAGGTCAACATACTCCCATTGAAGTTGAAGAAAATATGTCTGAAGGGACATGTGATGATGAAAGGACTTATGATTTGGTTACATACTGCAGCAAATGTAAAACTGAATTGAGCAGGGAAAAGAAAACCATTCCAGCTGGGCATAATATCATCCATCACGATGGACAAGAAGAGACATGTTTTCAAGATGGTTGGAAAGAATATGACACTTGTTCAAGATGTGATTATTCCACATATGAAGTTATTGCAAAATGTCACAATTATGAAAATGAAATTTGCACGAGATGTGGAGATTGGCTTTATGCAGATACGCTAACTTTTGAATTGAATGATGATAAAAAATCTTATTCAGTAACTGGAACAACAAAAGAAGATATCAGAGGTTTGGTAATTCCTTCTACGCATAATGGATTACCTGTTACAAGCATTGGTCGGCGACGTGTTGTGAATCATGATGGTGAATTAATAGAAATATACGAGCGTGCTTTTGGATTTTGTGGTGAATTGAGAAATGTAATAATCTCTGATGGCGTGACAAACATAGGCTATGGTGCCTTCGAATATTGCAGTGGCTTGACAAGTGTGACGATAGGAAACGGTGTAACAAGCATAGGTAATAATGCATTCTATGGCTGCTATAAACTTGTGGAAGTATGGAACAAATCAAGTCTTGATATAACTGCAGGTTCAAAAGGCAACGGATATGTGGGTTATTATGCGCTCAATGTCTATACCGAAGACGGCGGTAGCAAACTTACAACAGACGAAAATGGTTTTGTCATTTACGATGGCAATATTCTTGTAGGTTATGTTGGAAATGCAACAAATATAACAATTCCAAATACAATTTATACGATATATCAATATGCCTTCTATTATTGCAATAGCTTAACAAGTGTGACAATCCCAGACAGTGTGACAAGCATAGGTGAAAGGGCCTTCTCTGGATGCAGTGGATTGACAAGCATAACAATCCCAGACAGTGTGACAAGCATAGGTGATTATGCCTTCATTGGATGCAGTGGTTTGACAAGCGTGACGATAGGCAACCGTGTGACAAGCATAGGTAGAGAGGCCTTCTACAATTGTAATGGTTTGACAACAGTCAATTGGAATGCAATCAACTGCACAACGGCAGGTTATGATTTTTATCCTATATTCGACGGATGCACAAAACTTGCAACAATCAATATTGGCAACGACGTCAAGACCATTCCGATGTATGCCTTCGAAGATTGTAGTGGATTGACAAGCATAACAATCCCAGACAGTGTGACAAGCATAGGTGATCGTGTCTTCTCTGGATGCAGTGGATTGACAAGCGTAACGATAGGCAAAGGTGTAACAAGCATAGGTTCATTGGCCTTCTATAGATGCTATAAACTTGTTGAAGTATGGAACAAATCAAGTCTTACTATAGCAAAAGGTTCAACAGACAACGGAGATGTAGGTTATTACGCATTAAACGTTTACACCAAAGAAGGCGGGAGTAAACTTGCAACAGATGAAAACGGTTTTGTAATATATGATGGCACATCTCTTGTAGGTTATGTCGGGACAGCAACAGATATAACAATTCCAGATACAATCCAAACTATATATCAATATGCCTTCTATAAATGCACTAGTTTGACAAGCGTGACGATAGGCAACAGTGTAACAAGCATAGGTTATCGTGCCTTCGAATATTGCAGTGGATTGACAAGCGTGACAATAGGCAACCGTGTGACAAGCATAGGTAATGG
>JAZRVS010000040.1:0-2959 GCA_045599365.1 Bacteroidales bacterium | reverse complement strand
AAGGTAAAAACAGAATTGAAAGCCTTTTTTATTGGAGTATTATTGACGGTATTAGTCGCATTCGGAGCAAAATTAGGATTTAGAATTAACAATAACAGATAACGATATGGCAAAGAAGAATGTAAAACAACAGCGTTGTTTCCCTGTACAGAAAGGTCGTTTTTGGATTTGTTCTGACAGGACAGAATTCTCTGACATTTATTTAGCAAAACAACATGAAAAATTATTAAAGAAATGAATGATATTAAATTTACAAAAACCAATGGCGGTTTAGCACGAAAATCAGCCAGCGAAGATCCAATATCAGGATTGTTGCTATACAACATGAACGGATCTGGAGCTTCATCAACACCATTTGTATTTGGTTCTGCAGATGGTCAAATTAAAGGATTTGAAGCTATTTCTGTAGGTGAATCAACTGCATACGTAAAGAAATTCACCTTCCCTGAACAGTTGGAAGAATGCAACATCAACTACGAAAAATACGTTGGTACTGCTTTGGGTGAACTCCAAAAAGCAAAAAACTTTGTTCACTATCATGTAACTGAATTTTTCAGAATGAACCCAGCTGGAACATTGTATCTTATGTTGGCAAATGCTGACGTAACGGTTGATGGTATCGCTATATTGCAGAATTATTCAAATGGAACAATTCGACAATTAGGTGTTCAAACATCAGGCGATAATGCAGCTTCGTACCAAACAGCTTTATCGGCAATGGAGGCAAATCACAAACCAGCAAGCCTTGTTCTAACCAAAAGCGGTAAGAATCTTGATTTAACTGATTTTACCGAGGATTCTCTTGCAACTGCTGGAAGATGTAATGTCTCAGAACTAATCGGATGTGATTTTGACACATCCAAGGTAAACGAACTCGGCGATTATGCTTATTTCGGTTGTATCGGAACCATCATTGGAGCAATTAGTGCTGCTAACGTGAACGAATCTATTGCTTGGGTTCAAAAATTCCCTCTTGGTTTCGATTCTCCAGCATTAACCAATGGTAATTTGATTAAAAACGTATCTGAAGGGAACCAGGATCTAATCAATGGCAACCGATACATTTTTGTGAGAACATACGTTGGCGATGCAGACTGCTACTTCAATGATAGCCATACAGAAGATGTTGACACAAGCGACTATGCGTACATTGAAAACGTGAGGACGATTGACAAAGCGTGTCGTGGTATTCGTAAGAATCTTTTGCCTTATATGAATTCGCCAATCAAAATAGATTCATCTACAGGCAAAATAGACCCTATGACAGTCTCTTACCTACAATCAATAGCATCTGATGCTTTAGTAGATATGGAAAAAGCTGGTGAAATTTCTGGCTATTCTGTAGAAATTGATCCTGACCAAAACGTGTTGGCAACATCGAAACTTGAAGTCATTGTGAAAAAAGTCCCTGTTGGTGTTATACGCAAAATGAACGTAAAAATCGGTTACACAACTAACTTATAAAAGGAGGAAAAGAACATGGAAACACCGCAAATAACAACAGTAGTTCCACTAATCAATGGTGTAGAATATGGATGGGCTTCAGTCAATATCTCAATAGCAGGCGTTCCCTCAGTAGGTATTACAGCTTTTGACTTTGAGGAAAAACAAACCAAGGAAAATATCTACGGAATAGGTGTAAAACCTGTTGGTAGAGGTTATGGAAATATTGAACCATCTGGTTCAATCACATTGCTTCGTTCTGAGATAGAAGCAATTCGTGCAAGCGTTCCTACTAAAAAACTTATAGACATTGCTCCATTTACAATTGTGGTTAAATACATGCCTGTAAATGGTAAAATGGTTACTGTTATCTGTAAAGATGTTGAATTTACCAACGATAAATTCTCAGGCAACCAAGGCGACACCAAAGAGGAACAACAATTTGAGCTTGTGATTGGTAGTATTGAAAACGAATAGACCATGAAAGAGTTTTTTGAAGAAAGATACGGCAAGGAACAACTTGACTCGTGGAAGGCTAAATATGGAAACATATTTGGTTATAAGTCTGAAGATGGGAAAAGTTGTGTTCTACGATGTCCAGATCTTGACATAATTGATGCTTGTAGAGCTACCAGTGGAGGTAGCTCTATAAGATTCGACAAAGCCCTGGTTGACAACTGTTGGTTGGACGGAAACGACGAACTCCGCAAAGTTGACAAATACAGAATGGGCTTATTCGACTGGCTTGGTACCATAATCAAGAAAGTAGAAGGAAATCTGGTGGAGTTGTAAGCCTTTGCGAAATTGAAAAGCCTGGCGTTTCGGAGCGTCATGACAGAGTAAAGGCATTACAATACACTTACAGGATGATGAGGGCGTATGTAAGGTATTACCTGAAATATACGCCCGACGTTCTGGACAACATGACAACGAAACAACTCGTTGAAGCATTCCTCGATGTTTCGTTTGTGAGAAAAAGAAAAAATCCGATGGAAGGTGAAGAATAACTAAAAAGAAAGAAAGAACAGTATAATGGCTACAAATGCGATTGAAAACACAACCAATGCAAGTTTTGAAAGAGCATCGGCAAGTTTAGGAAACGCAACAACAAACCATATACAAAACAATAAAGAAACCATACTCACTTTCTTTTAGTGTTGCAATATACAAAATTCAAACAACAATGTCAAGAATAGATGTAGAATATGCGATAAAGGTGGTTGATCAATTTGATAAGCCAATGAAATTATTCACTGATGATATAGAATCAGCGAATAAAAGCTTTGACTCTCTTGATAGTTCGTTGCTTAAGTCTATTAAAACTATTGGTTTGCTTAAAGTTGCAGGAAATGCAGTTGGTAAAGCATTTGATTTCGGGAAAGAAAGTGTAAATGCGAGCAATCAAATAGAAGTTTACGAAGCTTCGCTTAAAAATATGCTTGGCACTTCCGATGCTGCACGTGAACGTATGCAGGACTATATGCGTATTGCACAACAAACGCCCTTTGATTTGCCA